>JAGQQB010000067.1 GCA_020426425.1 Planctomycetaceae bacterium
GATTGACGATCAGGGACTTGCCCCGGATAGCGGCGATTTGACGTGAGAGTATGGCAGTCGGAACGACTTTCAAAGAGACGGCTCGCATCTGCTCGGCGAAACCGTCAAGGATCTTGTCGCAGACGGCGGCTGTCGCTTCGGGGGTGACGTCTCTTTTTGCGGGGCCGGTTCCTCCCGTGGTGACGATGAGACAGCAACCGGCTTTGTCAGCGAGATCCCGGAGCGTCTGTTCGATGAGGGATTGTTCATCGGCGATGACGCGAGGGACGGGTTCCCAGGGAGAACTGAGAATTTCGCCGAGGACTTCGAGGATCGCGGGTCCGCCGCGATCTTCGTACTCGCCGCGACTGGCGCGATCTGAAACCGTTACAACACCGATGCGAATGGGAGTGGTCATATCGAAGCAGGATAAATTCAGGATGGAGAAAACAGAGTCCGATTCCGCAGGCCCCATCATAGTTGGAGGGGTGGGAGTTGCGAAGTTGGCGCAATGCGTTTCTCAAAAAAGTGGGGAGAAAGCGGTGATGCAATTCTGTCGCAACACGAGCCGAGGGCTTAAACTGGAGCTTCGAGTTTTTGTGTTTCCATTTGCGATTCTCAATCCAGTGGTCGATTCCGTTTCACACCTGCGTGTCGATCAGCCTGAAAATGCATACGGAGAAGTGACGTGATTCCGGTTCCATTCAGATTTGCCCGTCGGTTTTCTGTTTTGTTGTGCGTCCTGTCAGTAGTCGGAATGGCTGCGGACGATCCGCGGCTTGTAGCACCGACGGAAGCATTGCCCGCAGCGGATCAACAGAAGGTGTTCCATCTTCCCCAGGGGTTTGAAATCCAGTTAGTGGCGGCTGAGCCTGCGATTCGCAAGCCGATCAACATGCAGTTTGACGCGACGGGTGCGTTATACGTCACCGAGTCGGTGGAATATCCGTTTCCCGCGCCGGGAGGGGAGCCTTCGCGGGATGTGATCAAGCAGTTCGTCGATACGGACGGAGACGGGATTCCGGAGACAATGTCGGTTGCGGTCGACAATCTCAACATACCGATCGGCCTGTTGCCATTGGGGAAACGGATCATCGGCTACAGCATTCCGGAGATTCAGGAATTCACCGATACGGACGGGGATGGGAAAGCGGATAGCCGCAAGGCTTTGTACAGCGAATTCGGCTTTCGGGATACGCACGGGATGGCGAGTTCGTTCAATTACTGGATCGACGGGTGGGTGTATGCCTGTCACGGGTTCGCGAACGATTCGCGAGTGCTGGGAGCGGATGGGAAAGAGATCCAGATGAACTCGGGGAATACCTATCGGTTTCGTCCTGACGGTTCGCACATCGAATACTTCACTCACGGGCAGGTGAATCCGTTCGGGATGGCGATCGACCCGTTGGGGAATATTTTCACGGCGGATTGCCACTCGCGACCGATCTATCAACTGCTGCGGGGGGCGTACTATCCGAGTTTCGGCAAACCGCACGATGGCCTCGGCTTTGCCCCGAACATGATTGATCACTCGCATGGCTCGACCGGCATTTGTGGCGTGGCGTGGTACGAAGCAACGCGGTATCCACCGGAGTACCGGGACTGCATCTACCTGTGCAATCCGGTGAACGGGACAGTGCATCGCGATCAGATTGAGTATCGCGGCTCGTCACCCTGGGTGAATACGCAGCCGGAGTTCATCACGTGTGACGATGGCTGGTTCCGCCCTGTCGACGTGCAACTCGGGCCCGATGGCGCGCTGTATATCGCCGACTTCTACAACGCAATCATCGGTCACTACGAAGTTCCGCTGGAGCACCCTCGCCGCGACCGCACGCATGGCCGCATCTGGCGGGTGGTGCATCGCGGAGACCAAGGTGACGGCGATGCTGTCGGAACTCCTCCCGACCTCACCTCGCTCGCGTTACCGGAACTCGTCGCACAACTCGGCTCGCCGAATCTTACGGTTCGGACATTGGCAACGAATCTGCTCGTGGATCATCCGAACTGGAAGAATGTGGTTGTCGAAACCGCACGGCAACTCGACTCGGCACTCGAGTCGATGGGCCAGCCGCACAATGAACGGCTCGCCGCGCATGCCCTCTGGGTCCTGGGGCGAAGTAAGGCTTTGACGGACGCGCAGGTGGCGGTGCTGAGCGAGCAACCCTCGCCGCTCGTCCGCACGCAGCTGGTCCGCGCGATGACTGAGGGGGTTGTCTCGCCGGTGCCCTACTCGCAGCAGCAGGACTGGCTCCTGAATGGACATCCTCAGGTGCAACGGGCGATGGCGGAGTTCCTCGCGCGGCACATCTCAGCCGATTCCGGGAACCTGGTAACGCAGGCGATGCAGCAACGCGCGTCCCACTTCAATGCAGATCTGCACTTGTGGCATACGCTCAAGATGGCGGCGCGAAATCATCTCTTGCAGGGACAGGTGACGCTGAACGGGGCTGACTGGTGCCGCGAGATCATGCTCGGTACACCCACGGTGCATGCTGCGAAGACGGCTTGGGACATAATACACAACGAGCCGACCGGGGCACGGAATCTTGCAATTCTGCAGCACATTGCCCGGTATGGTGATGCGGCTCTGGTCCGCGAAGTGATTACCCATCGACAGTTGCTCGATAACGAATCGGTCAAGCAGCAGCGCGATGCGCTTTTGGCACTACGCGCTGGAATCGAACAACGTGGGGAGACACCAGCCGACTATCTCGCCGTTTGGGGGACCAAGTTGGTGCGGGAACTTTGGCGGCAGCCAGTCGAGGCATTGCACTGGATCGAGACCAACTCCGGTCCCGTCGGCGCGACGGCCCCGACGTTTGTCGTCCAGCAGCGTCCGGCACAAGGAGTTGAAGGCGAGAGTGCGTTCTTCTGTTCGCTCCCGAATGGAGAGCAACGGACTGGCGTGCTGCGATCTGACGCTTTCGCCTCGCCAGCCTCGCTCAGCTTCTGCGTCGCAGGGCACAATGCGTTTCCCAGTCAACCGCTGCAGGGGACGAACTGGGTCCGACTGCGAGATGCGGCCTCCGGTGCGGTATTGCGGGAGGTTGCGCCGCCTCGAAACGATTTGGCTCAGCAGGTTGTTTGGGATCTCGCTGAGTACAAAGGGCGGCAGGTATTCCTGGAGATCGTCGACGGGGACACGGCCAGCGCCTACGCTTGGCTGGCGGTGGGGCGATTCTCACTGCCTGCACTCGACGTCGGACAGCGATCCAATCAGCAGTTGGGATTCGAACTCGTCACGTCACTGCGGCTGACAGACCTGAGTGACGATGTTCGTGCAATGGTCGCCAGTGACGATTTGCCCCTGTCGCACACGCTGCCTGCGGCGCGATGCTGGGTGGCCCTGCATCCAGGCAGTCTGCGTCAGGTGCTGCTCACGCTGTTGTCGCGGCCTGGATTGAGCGATGAAGAAAGTGTGCAGTTGCGGCGTGCGATCATCTCTGAGGAACCGTCGGCAGCGCGCGAATTGATTCAATTGGCGATCGCACAGGCTGATCGGAAACAGCAGGAGGCGCTGGCCGAACAACTGGTGAGCGACGCGACTGGCGGCGAGTTGTTACTGTCGTTGGTCACCACAGGCAAGGGATCCCCGCTGTTGCTGACACGGGCTGATCTGACTGAACGACTCAAGTCACTCCCGCTCGAAGATGCCCAAGGACGAATCGAGCAACTGACACGCGACCTGCCGCCGCTCACCGAACAGATCGCCCAACGACTGGAGCAGCGGCGGCAAGCCGTGCTGTCGGCTGAGGTCGTGGATGTCGCCGTCGGACAGGCCGCGTTCAAGAAGCACTGCGGCGTTTGTCATCAGCATCAGGGCATCGGAAACAAGATTGGTCCGCAGCTTGATGGTGTCGGCAAGCGTGGGCTCGATCGACTGCTTGAAGATATCGTCGACCCCAATCGCAACGTCGATGCGTCGTTCCGCACGACGAGCGTCGCCTTGAAGTCGGGACAGGTGCTGACCGGACTCAAGCGTCAGGAATCCGACGAGACCCTCGTACTCGCCGACTCGAAGGGGCAGGAGAACACCATCGCGATTCGTGACATCGAAGAACGCCGCGACACGCCGCTCTCGCTAATGCCGGTGAATCTGGTCGATCAGTTAACGCCGGAGGAGTTCACGGCACTGGTGCGATATCTGCTGGCTCCGTAGCGAACTTTTCGAATTTGCGTGCACTCGACAACAATACCCGAAGCACGAATTTCGAAAGCCGATACATGTCCGAAATTCGAATGTTCGAAACGTCATTGGACTCGGCACGGTTCGGAGAATCGTGCGACACTGGGCCATGGGCGCCAATCCCGCCCCATCCTGAACCATCTCGACCGTGGCCCAGCCACACTCAACCATCTCAACCCGGCAGGACGTGATACCCCGTCGCACCACAATTCCGGTGATCACACTTCTGCGAGCGCCTCGGTCGCATCGCCAAACGCATCGAGCTGAACGCCCATCTTGTTCATCATGCTCAGGTACAGGCGACACATCTGGCGGTTCTCCTGTCCGGCATAGTCCAGGTTCTGGCCGCCTTGCAGCTTGCCGCCAGCGCCACCGACCATGACCACTGGCAGTCGCGTCGCGTCGTGCGAGCCAGTCAGCATGCTGGAGCAGAGCATCAGCATGGAGTTGTCGAGCAAGGTTCGTTCGCCTTCCTGAATGCTGTCCATGCGGCGGGCGATGTAGGCCATTTGCTCCAGGAAGAACTGGTTCACCTTGAGCCAGTCGTCGTTGTCTGTGTGCGAGAGGAGATGGTGGATCATGTAGTCGACGCCAATGTGCGGGAACCGCAAGGTGCCATGATCGTTGTTGAGCTTGAGCGTGCAGACCCGGGTGGTGTCGGTCTGGAAGGCGAGCACGAGGATGTCGGACATCAGTTTCATGTGCTCGACGATATCCTGAGGATAGCCATCTTGAGGACGCGGCATGTCTGGCTCGGTCAGCGTTGGTCGCCAACCTTGCAACTCGCCCCGCTTGCCGGCCCGTTCGATTCGCTGTTCCACTTCGCGCACGGAGTTCAGGTACTCGTCGAGTCGCTGTTGATCCTGCCGACTGATGCCGCGGCGAAAGTCCTGCGCATCGGCCAGCACGGCATCGAGCACACTCTTGTCACCCTGTTGAGCGGCATCTTTGAACAGATGGTCAAATGCCAGCGCCGGATAGACTTCCAGCGGCGCCGGCGTTGTCGGACTGCTCCAGGAGATGTGGGAGCTGTACAGCATCGAGTAATTCTTGTGGACCGAAGGATTGGCCTTCTCGCAGCCGAGCACCAGACTCGGAATCTTCGTCAGATGCCCAATCTGCTGTGCCACCACCTGGTCAACACTGGTGCCGGTTCGAATGGTCCCTCCGGCGGAAAGCGGTGCCCCGGAGAGGAGATTGCCGGTTTGCGAACTGTGAATGTTCCCCTTGAGTGCCTCGGCGTTGTACAGCCCGTTGATGAAGACCATGCGGTCGCGGAAGTCATTCAAGGGATGCAGGACTTTGCCCAGTTCCATGTCTGGTCCGCTCCCCTTGGCCCACCACTCATGGCGATGATATCCGCAGCCGGAGAAGAGAATCGCCATGCGGACCGGCGGCTCGGCTGCGGCGGGCTGCCGTGGCTCCGATTCAGCCCACGCCGGAACAGACTCCATCCACGGCAACATCATGGAGACTCCCAGGCCACGGAGCATGGTGCGGCGAGAAGGGGTAATGCGGCGATTCATGTGATGTTTCCCAATGCCTTTTGATGTTCAATACTCAAACTTGCACATCCACAGGACTAAATCTGTTCATCTGCCTTCCGCAGCGCGGCTTTGAGATGGTCATTCAAATCGAGTTGATCAGCCCAACGAAACATGTACGGTCGATCGAGTTCGCCCTGGGTAAACAGGATGTCCTGCACGTCGAGTAAATCACGAGGCCGACTGGCCAACAGCTTCAGCAGGATGACATCCTCCGGACTTGCAATCCAGACCGTGCCGTCTCCGGTTTCCACGAGTTGCCTCCGTTCGAGCATCGCCCGTTGGAATGCGTTCTCGGCGAGAAAAATATCAACGTCGACTCCTTGACCCTGTAGGTAACAGCGAATCTTGACGAGCGGCATCTTGGCCACGGTGTCGACCCAGCCCTGCTGATAGCTTTCGGCGACGGAATAACCCAGTCGCTCCGTATCCCGAAACAGTTCGAACAGACGATCCCGAGGAATCGCGACGGTGAAATCGATGTCAAAGGTGGGACGCGGGATTGCATACGCACGAACGGCGATCCCGCCAATGACAACGTATTCCAGCCCCATGCGGTCAAATACGCCAGAGAGTTCCTGCAGTGTTTGCGTTACATCGCTCACGTTGGCTCCTTCAGGCGAGCGAGTCCCGCCAGCATGTTCCGATTCCGCTCGTCGTTCTGCCGCCTCAGCAACTCGAACTTCCGTGCCACCTGTTCGGGCGTGCCGTGCAGCAGCCATTTCGCATTGTCCCTGGTCATCTGCAGCGTGAGCTGCAGACGTTCGCTGGTGGTCATGCGGCGGTAAGCTTCCAGGGTTTCAGGATGCAGCATCTGGGCAAGTCCAGGTGAGACGGAGTTATTCTTCAGCCAGTTGTTCTTCAGCCAGTTATTCTTCAGCCAGTTGTTCGCGGCCACGGATCTTGCGGAACTGATCACTCAGAACGATCACCTCAACGGCGACGCTGAAGCGGTAGTCGTGGGCTTCGAGCCGCTCCAGCATTGTATCGAGCAGCGGCTCATCGGAGAGTTGAACTTCCCTGCCGAGAGCAAATCCGAGCAGTTTTCGGCAGAAATTGTGGACGATCGCGTCGCGACGCTCAGAGAGCAGGTAGTCTTGCAGTCCATTTAGGCCGTCAATGCTGCGGCCATCTTCCAGCGTTGTTTTGGTGTCGACCGCCACCGGACGCAAGCGACCAATGGCGTCGTATTGTTCGAGTGCGAATCCGTAGGGATCGATCTTGATGTGACAACCAACGCACGCTTTAGCGGAACTGTGCATTTCGATGAGTTGCCGGGCCGTGAGTCCTGTGGGGACCGACTCCGGTAACTGAGGAACGCCAGCGGGAGGGCGCGGAAGTCGTTCTCCCAGGAGTGTTTCGTAGACCCAGTTGCCCCGCAGAATCGGACTCGTGCGTGAGGCTCCGGACTGGCTCGCCAAGAACGTCGCCATGCCGAACACTCCGCCGCGACCATGCTGCCGGATACCGTCGACTCTGCGCCAGTCGGGGCCAGTCACTCCATCAATGCCGTAGTGCCGCGCGAGTGGCTCGTTGAGGAATGTGTGATCGGCGTCGACGAGATCGAGGATCGAGCCGTCGTTGCGAATCATGTCTTCAAAGAAACGGACGGTCTCTTCGTACATGTCGCCACGCAGCGCGGCAAACTCAGGGTACAGGGCTTCATTCTTGTCGTCGTTCTGATCGAAATCGCGAACGTGCAGCCACTGACAGGCGAACTGGATCGCGAGTCGCCGACTGCGTGCGTCCTTGAGCATCCGCCGCGTTTGCTCCAGCAATGGCGTCTCCAGCGTGAGATCTGCTGCTGCCGCTTGTCCCAGCTTTGCATCGGGTAGTGAGGACCACAGGAAGTAGCTCACTCGTGTGGCGACTTCCTGACTAGACACTGGTTTCGGCGACTCCCCAGAGCCTGGTTCTTCGAGTCGATACAAAAATACAGGCGACGTCAGCACCCGAGCCAACAGCAGCCGGGTCGCTTCTTCGTGTGGTATCTCGCTGGCGCGCAGTTGCCGGTAGAGCTCTGCGAGCTGCGTCTGTTCAACTCGCGAGAGATCTCGCCGCCAAGCGCGTGCGGCAAACTGCTGAACGGCTTCTACATGGGCCGGTTCGCTGGCGATCAGTCGCTGCCGAAACTGATCGGCGCGCCTGTTAATCGGTTCACGCAGCGGGCCGAACGCGACAACGAGATCAGGTCGGTCCTGCGTCGCGAACTCATAGATCTGCTCGAACGCGACCGTCAGCGCGATTGGCTCCTGAGCGACGTACAGCAGCTCGTCCCAAAGGCGGTTCAGCTCTGCGATCTCGCTGTCTTCAAGTAGCAACCGTCGCAGATGCTCGTCTTCGCGGAAGTACAGCACCATGGTGACGACTTCGTCGACCGGAACGATGCGCGAGTAGCAGACCGCAGTGGGGAAGAGGTCACGAAACTGACTGATGTTTGCCTCCCAGCGAGCTGCGGCGGACGAACCAGTCCGTGCGAGGATGGGTTGATCGAGCGCGAATTCGAGGGAACGATCCGTCGTCGGGAGCACATGCGCCTGCAGACTCCCTTGCTCAGCGGAATCGCCGTGAACTTCCGCCGCAGTGACGAAGGTCGCACTGGTGATCAACTGGCTGGGGATGCGGATCGTCACTGGTGCCGAAGCCGCCACGCACAGACTCGCCGGATCGACCGGTTTCCCGTTCGGATGTCGACCAAATCCATGAGGCACGTCCATAAGCGGTGTCGGTTCCGCATCCAGCGGCAGGCGATTGCGTGCCAACTTCAGCCAGCAGAGCGGCCCCAGCCAGTCGAGCAGTTGAGTCCTCTGCTGCCGGTCGGTCTCGCTCAGCGGCTTGATGTTGTCTGTGAGCAGCAACTGCTGCAGGCTTGCAGCGAGCGCTGCAGTCTGAGAGTCACCGGCTCCATCGAGAACTGACATGCGCCAGCGGGCGAGGGCGGACTCCGGCACGAGCGGGGCAGACTTTGATTCACCTGTCTGCTCTCGCGCACAGAAGTGCCACGTCTCGGTATTCCCGAACGAGTCCGGTAGCGGATTCCCATTGACAATGTGATCGACAACATCGTGCGCGAGATCCCAGCGGCGTTTGTCGCCCTCTGTCTCGGTCAAGGTGAGGGAGACATGCGTTGTGTCGCAGACGTGACTGTTGTCACGGGCGTTGATGATCAGCGAGACGATGTCCCCGGTGCTGACATTGACTGCGGCGTCAACGTGAATGGTCGACCGCCCCCCGTTGTCGAACGTGCCGCTGGCCAGCAGTGTGGCTCCGGACTCTGTGAGTCGTTCCAGTCGCCACGACGTTCCGTTGCCGCACTTGTCGTCTGCATCGGCCACGAGTCCGGAAATCTGGACCGATCCACTGAGCGGACTCCGCCACGCGACGATCGATTCCTGCGACGGTGAGGGATGCATCACCACTCCCCGCGCAGGGACCGTGAGCGTGGAGAAGGAGATGTCCGACTCCGACCGGTTTGTCAGCATGTTCGGCATCCCATCGATGCTCCAGCCATTCAACGCGGCATAGCCCTGCGCCTGCGTAATTCGATGAGGCAGGTGTCCTTGAATCTCGCGGGGCGTGCGAACACCGAGTCCGACCAATGTGCCCCAGCTTTGCAGCAAGGCGGCGTCCAATTGTCGTTCGGTGGCGAGATCTGTGAGCAGTCGGTTGGACCGATGCGATTCGGCGACGGCAGAGAGATAGTCAGCAGACCGAGGCAGCTCCGACTTCACCAACAGATGTGCCTGTGCGGTGACCGCAGACAGGTCACGGATCAGCAACGGAGGCTGCGTCACCCCGGCGGCGTCGGGTGTGAATTCAAGCCGTGGCTGCTGCCAGATGGCGTGGCTCGTCGCCTCGTTCGCACTGAGATCGTGTGCGGACAACGTCAGCGAGATGCCCGCCCCGTCACTGCCTGGTTGTAGCGGGATGCGGAACTCCTGTTGCTGCTGGAGAATGCTCGCCGGTGTCATCCAGGCTTTCTGCTTGGCATCTTCTCCCAACTGCCCAATGGTGTTGAACTTCCACAGCCGTTGTTGCAGCTGCGAAATGTCCGCGACCAGTTGTGGCACTTGTTCGGATGTGATGGTGCGGCAACGATGTCGTAGCCAGTCGAACAGTGCGTTGTCTGTGCTGTCGGCGGGATCGTCGATGATTCCCCAAAGCGTGCCGAGGTACTTCACGCTAAGTCCTCGCTCGGCGGCGAGTGTCGCAACCGTCTGCTGTCCACTTAGCAAAGCGTCCCGTTGTTCGACGATGGCCAGCAGATAGCGGTCGAGCGGGATCGCTCCGCCGTCGTTATTCACGGTTCCGGTGCCGCCCACCTCGACCGGGATGACCGTGGGAATCGTAAACCGATCGTAGAAGTTGCGAATGCGCACCAGCCGTTCGTCGGTCCATTCGCGGCGCGACGTCCCGGCGGAGAATTCGATTCCCTCCGGTGTGAGGACCGCATGACTCGCAACTTCTTTCGCGGCGTCGAGGTACTTCTGCACATACGATGGGGACATCGACTGCGCAGAGCCGGTGTTGATGAACCCTTCTCCGGCCGCGCCATCGACCGGGAACTCCCGCGTGGGGTTGAGCGACGCGATTCCCGTCAGATCCTGAATGGTGTAGTTGTACTCTTCATTATTCAGTCGACGCAGAATCACCGGACCAGGATCGCCCGCGAATCGCTCTGCCTGCTGTCGCAGATATCGACGCACCCACGTTCGCAGGCGAATCAATTCGTCGCTGGTCAGCTGTGGCGACTCGCGCGGCGGCATTTGACCACTGTCGAGCATACGTCGGGTCTTGATCCACAAGTTGAGGTCTTGATCCAACTGCCCCGCCGCACGAAACCGGCTAAGATCGACTTCTGCCTCAACGTGGTCACCCGCGTGGCACTCGTGGCAATACTTCACGAGCAGTGGCTGTGCCTCTTGCCGGTAGGCATCCCAGTTTTGCGAGGGGAGATCGTCCGCCAACGCGAAGTCGCCACTTAAGAGCAGTGCGAAAGCAGCCATCCAGCGAGTGAATTGGGCGAGGAACCGAAGTCGAACAGCACCAGACAGCGCGGCAAACAGTGCCATGACTCCTCCAATGAATGGGATGGGTCGTGAACCGACCACGGTCGTTTCTCACGAGTTCGCCCCGACGAGAATCGTTGCGGATCCGCAGCGGTAGCGTGCCAAACGCTGCCGCTACGGTCAATCATGCTCAAGTTGGGGAACTCTTGCAGGGGGCATCTCGAACTGGCGAGGGGAATCGTGGGTGGAATGAGGAAGTTCTTCCATTGACGCTGATCCAGTGGCACTGATGTCGTCGAGCAGGCTGAAGCAAACTGTTCTTCGCTCCCTCGCAATTTGGACGATGATGGCTAACAATCCCGGTGTCGCGTTCGCGGCGTCTCCGGTTTGTCGGAGGTATGCGTCCATGTCACAGGGAAGATCCAATCATGTCAGAACAACCTCGAATCGCTGGTTTGGCTCCGCACAAAATGCAGCTGGAAGCAGGGAAGAACTATGCGTTTTGCACCTGTGGGCACTCGGCGAGTCAGCCGTTGTGCGACGGGGCACATAAGGGGACGAGTTTTCGGCCCAACGTCTTCGTCGCTGAACAGGATGAAGTCGTCTCAATGTGCCTGTGCAAGCACACACAGGCTGGATACAAGTGTGATGGGACGCACAAAGGGTTGAAGGAACAGGCGTGAGTCGTTCGCCACTCGGTGTGGCTTTCGCGCAGGCCGCATCCTGAGACTGTAACCCGACGCGTCAGCGAGGGATCGTTGCTCACATGTCGCTCCGTCCCTCGCTGACGGGTCGGGTTGCCTGAAGTATTGAACCGTCGTGTGGGCTGACGTTTCAATTGACGCTGAATAAGGCGTTTGTCACCGAACAAAGGCATTCCGATGAGCTACGAAGACGACGATTACGAAGACGATGCTTACGGCGAAGAAACGCTCGATGGAGGGCCGCGTAAACGACGCAAGAAGTCGAAGTCGTCCGGCGGGATGTCGACGACCGTCAAGGTCCTGCTGGGGCTGGCGGTCTTCATGGTGGTCGGCATGGTCGTCTGCTGCGGTGTCGGGATCTTCGTGGCGAAGGACGCCTTC
>JAGQQB010000679.1 GCA_020426425.1 Planctomycetaceae bacterium
GCGTCGGGCGTTCCTGTTCACTGATATCGAGGGCCGTCACGGCGACGCGGTCGTGAGCGGGCACGGAATCTTTGATCAGGAGACCGATCCCGGCCTGCTCGCGGTCGAGATGGAACTTCTGGATGTCCCCATCGACAGCGACTTGCGGCGCGCGACGACCGTGGCGAATCCCCATCTGGAAACGGTCTGGACCGATTACGGCTTGACCGGAACGGTCGATGTCGATCGGGCGGAAGTTGGCTGGGTTCCGGGAGGAAAGCCGGTCGTTTCGCTGTTTGGTATGCAGTGGAAGAATGGTCGGATGAAGCCCAAGGCGCTGCCATTCAGTTGGGAGAACGTCGCCGGGGCGCTGGAATGGTCCGACCGTCGATTGACGATTCACTCCCTGCATGGCTGGCATGGGGAGACCTACATGAATGTGGTCGGCGGGGCACAAGGGAAATCGGCCTATATCGAGACCGAGGTCGCTCCGGGGCAGCCCTGGCATTTGCATCTTGGTCAGCTGCAGGTCATCAAGGTGCAAGCCAACGAAGAACTGCAGCGGGCGCTCCCGGAGTCGGTCGCCAAGGTGCTTAAGTCGTTTGCCGTCCAGGGACCGGTGAACATTGAACTGGGGCTCGACATGAAAGGCTGGGACACGCCGGGCCTGGTGACGGCGCAGTGGGAATCGCTCATTCGATTGCAGCAGAACGATCTGGTCGCGGGGGTCGATCTGCAGGACGTCAGCGGGACCGTCAGGCTCGTCGATGGCCAATGGAACGGCTCGCGGGTGATGGTCGATGGTTATCTGGAACTCGATTCGGTCACGCTGTTCGACTTGCCGCTCACTGGCGTGAAGGGGCCATTTCGTGTCGACGGAGAAGAGATTCTTCTGGGATCAAAGGGGCAGGGGGAAGAGAGCGAATTCCACGAACGGAACGTGTATCGCAACCGTCGGATGGCCGCCGATCTGTTTGATGGCCGGGTCGGCATGCTCGCGCTCATTCTGCTCGACACCGAGGATGAGTCGCAGACGCAGTACCGAGTTGATGTGAAGGTCGAGAACGCGGAACTCGGCGAGTGGGCGAAGTCGCGACGGTTGCAGCGGGAACGACTTTCGGGCAAGGTGAATGGCGAAGTGACGATGACCGGCATGGGAACTTCCGCCACGAACACTCTCGGGGAAGGCTGGGTGCAGATCACCCCGGCTCAGCTTTATGAACTACCTGTCTTCGCGCAGATCTTCGCCTTCATCAACTTCCGGCAGCCGGACGACACCGCGTTCAACTACGCGTTCGGCGAGTTTGGCATCCACGATGGGCTGATCGACTTCGGGAACATCGAACTTGTGGGAGACACGCTCAAACTCAAGGGGCGTGGTGTGGTCGGTTATGCAGGACCACAACAGTCGAATCTTGCGCTCGACTTCTATACGAAAGCGACGAACCGTGTGCCGATCTTGCGACCGCTGATCGAGAAGTTCGGCAGCAATTGGGTTCGCATTCAGGTAGTGGGAACGGTGAATAGCCCGATTCCGCTCGTGCAGCCTCGGATTCCGCTGCTTGACGATGCCTTCCAAGGCTTCATGCAGGCGGTCGACAACGGACAGCGCCGCCCGGTTCCAAGACCAT
>JAGQQB010000680.1 GCA_020426425.1 Planctomycetaceae bacterium
CGACCCGAGACGGGCGTAGTCGTCGATGTTGAACAGCAGATGATGCGGACAGGCTTCGGCGGTGACCCACGCTGGACGCTGCTTGAGGAACTCGACTTCCTCGGCGGTCGAGACATGCAGCACATGGAAAGGATGGCGGTGCCGCGTGGCCAGTTCGACGGAGCGCTGCGTCGCGATCAATGCAGCGCGGTGATCGCGAATGCGGGAGTGATCGGCGATGTTGCTGGTTCCGGCGAGTCGCTCGGCGTTCTCCCGGACGGTGGTTTCATCTTCGCAGTGGGCACAGATGGGCAACGTGGTTTCGGCGAAGATGCGTTCGAGCGCCTCTTGTGCGTCGACCAGCATGTTGCCGGTGCTGGAGCCGATGAAGATCTTAATGCCGGGCGTGCGTTGGGCGGCTTTGAGGACATCGAGGTTGTCGACCGTCGCTCCGATGTAGAAACCGTAGTTCACCACGCACTTACTGGCCGCCCGAGCGAGTTTGTCGTCGAGGGCATCGAGCGTGGTCGTGGTCGGTTTGGTGTTGGGCATCTCCAGAAATGTGGTGATCCCCCCTTTCGCGCAACCAATGCTGCCGGTGCGGAGATCTTCCTTGTGTTCGAGTCCCGGTTCGCGGAAGTGAACCTGATCGTCAATGCAGCCAGGGAGCAAATGCAGGCCGGAGGCATCGACTGTTTCGTCGACCCGGACGGTGCTCGGAGGATCGATCCCGATAATGCGATCCCCCTCGAGCAGCACATCGACATTGCGATCCCCTTCGGGCAGAACGACGGTGGCACCGGAGATGAGCGTGCGAGAGTGTGGCATGATGGAGGGACTGTGTTGCGAGTGGAGGGCGCGTCAGCCTCCGAGGATACACAGTTCCGACCGCAATCGCCTGCATGCGGTGCGATTCCAATGCGATCGGGTGCGTCCGATGGATGGTGGTCAGTTCCGTCAATCACTCTGAAAGTCCAACGACAAACGACTCCGACGCTGGCAGCGTCGGGTACGACCACCATTTGCCGGACGTGCCCGATGCTGCCAGCATCGGAGGCCGGGGGGCTGGAGTGATCGACGGACTTCCGTTGACCGGATGTCGCCACGAACTGGAGTCGGCACGATTCTTCGAATCGTGCCGAGTCCTGTTGCGAAGGCATACCGCTAACACCGGTCGGTCGATCAAGTTGGACTCAACCCGACTCAGAGAGTCGGGCGACACTGGGCCAAGCTGAACACCAAATCGCAACTTGCTCTAATCAAAGAAATACTTCTCCGCCTTGCTGACCGTTTTCGGGTCGATTTCGCGGAGGTGAGCGAGGTGTTTTTGCGCCATCGCGAGTTGGTTCTCGGTGATGTCACCGGCCTCGACGTTCGCCTTTTCGGCGATCATCAGGAAGCGGACGATGGCTCGTTTGATGCTGGGGACGTCGTAGTCTTCCGATTCGTAGATCGTCATCAGGCGGTCCATCACCTGCCAGTCGTTCCAGCGGGCGAGGTCGACGATGACGAGGTCGGCGAGGTTCGGACGATCGAGCAGCAGCCGCATCGCGCCGCGCAGCTGATCGGCATCAATTTGCCCTTTGCCGTAGGTCCACATGAACCGCAGCGCCTGCATGGCGGCGA
>JAGQQB010000681.1 GCA_020426425.1 Planctomycetaceae bacterium
CTTGGATTTCTGACCCTTTTCGATCGCTCGCCGGCCTCGTGAGCAAGACTCGACACGTACGAACTGAGAAAGACAATGATTAATCACTCACATCCGATTCTGCTTCTCAAACCAACTGAAGCTGCCAAGGCTTTGGCGATCTCTGAACGGACGCTGTTCACGCTGACCAAAGAGGGAAAGATCCCGGTGGTCCATATCGGGCGCAGCGTGCGTTATCGCCTCTCCGAGATCGAAGCCATGCTGGATCGCGTTCAGCAGGGTGGACGCTCCCTTGATTCGTGACTACGTTGTCCGTCAGCTTGACTCAAGCGGCGACTGCCTTTTTCTCCCCGATTGGACGAACTCTCATGGCAAGCCTCTCACAACGATCCAACGGCAGCCGGATGATTCAGTTTGTCGCTGCCGATGGGAAGCGGCAAACAATTCATCTGGGACAGATGCCCAAGCGGCGCGCGGAGTCGATCAAGTCCCGTGTCGAGGAACTGGTGGGAGCATCGATCGCCGGCGATTCACCGGACCGGGATACGATGCTCTGGGTGAAAGACCTCGATGATGCCCTGTATCAGAAGCTGGGGAACGTGGGTCTGGTCGCGAACCGCGAGACATCAAACCTGATGGCCTTCGTGGACAGTTACATTGCAAGCCGGGGGGATGTGAAGTCCTCGACCGCGACTGTCTTCCGCCGAGCCCGGAGGCATCTCTTGCGGTTCTTCAGTCCCGACTGCACGCTGCAGACCATCACCCTTGGCGATGCCAAGGACTTTCGGCGTTACCTGCTGGCAGGACCAACAGACGCTTTCCCCAAGAAGAAGCCGTTGGCAGAAGACACGGTCAGGCGTACCTGTGGCATCGTCAAGCAGTTTCTGGAGGACGCGGTCGATCGTGGCCTGTTGGACCGCAATCCCTTCAAACACCGCGAGATTCCCACAGCCACTGGAGCCGGAGACAAGTCGCGGGAGTTTTTCGTTTCCAGAGAGCTGGCCGCCCAGGTAATCGACATCCTGCCCGATGCCCAGTGGCAATTGATGTTTGCCCTGGCCCGCTATGGTGGACTCCGCTGTCCCTCCGAAGTGTTGTCGCTTCGTTGGGGAGATATCGACTGGGAACGAGGGCGACTCATCGTCACCAGTCCCAAGACCGAGCATCACGATGGCGGAGACTCACGTGTGATTCCGCTGTTCCCTGAACTCGTGCCGTACCTCAATGAAGGCTACGCGATGGCTGAGGAAGGAACGGAGTTCGTCATCACCCGCTACCGCAAGATGGATTCCAACTACGGCGTACTGTTGGGCAAGCTCGTCCGCCGGGCCGGGCTCGAGATGTGGCCGAAGCCGTTCCAGAACCTGCGGGCCACCCGGGAGACCGAATTGGCCGAAGAGTTCCCGATGCACTTGTTCTGTGAGTGGATCGGCAACAGTCAGCTCGTCGCCGCCAATCACTACCTGCAGGTCACGGACGACCATTTCTCGAAAGCCACATCAGCTGTCGCGCTGCAGAATGCGCTGCAGCAGGTGCACGAAACGCCTCGCAAAGTCCCGCAATTGGCCAGCTCAGCAGCCCCTGACGCGCAAAGAAAAACCCCTGTTCTGCAGGGGTTTGCGA
>JAGQQB010000682.1 GCA_020426425.1 Planctomycetaceae bacterium
CGAGTCGACAGGGCGTGCTCCCGACCGAATGAGGAGCAGCACAGCGGGCAATTGTGCCGAGGGAACGTTCACTTTGGCCCGTTCGGCGTGCGGCAGGCGAGAACCCGCCAAGGCGAGCGGGGGACGTCAGTCCCCTGTCCCAAGGTCGATTGAATGTCTCGCGGCACGCGGCGGGGATATTCAAACCTGTCCTACGCTGTAACGGTTGTCGACTACGTCTGATCATGGCTGCCCTCCCAGTACGAGGGGTTGCGTCGTCGCGGTCGACGTTGCCGTTGTTGCTGTCGCCGAGGTTTCGGTCTCAGCACTCGTGTCAGCGAGCCAGTAACTCAACTGCACCGTTTCGCGGGGGCGCCCCTGCCGGACAAACCAGGAGAGCTTCAAGTCGATCCGTTGCGTTCCTGGCCAATCAGGATCGGCACTTGCGGTCTGCTCAAATTCGGCTTCAGGGAGCCGCACTATGATCGCGGGATCGGGGACGAGTTGAGCGTCCGCGTCTTGTGTGAGACCGACTTCCGCCAGGTTGCGAAGCTCATGCAGCGCGCTCTCCCGCTGACTCAGCAGTCCCTGCAACTCGTTGAGTCGACCCACCATCGGGACCAGCATCGCGCAGAATGTACCGAGCAGCGCGCAGGCGGCGATGCACTCGGTGAGCGCCCAGCCGCGCACGACGCGTGCCCCACGCGATGCGATCCGCGATGCGAATTCTCTCGGCCAATGGTGTTGAGTCGAATTCATTCCCACTCCAGTGATACTTGGCTCAGCAGTTCGATGAGCGGCAGCATCATGCCCAGTGCGAAGCACAACGCCAGCGCTCCGAGGAACAACAACAAGGTTGGTTCGAGGAATCGCACGAACCAGAAGAACCGGGAGCGACGGGTCTGATCGATGCGTCGCGCCAGCGCTTCGAAGGTCCAGGGGAGATGCCGTAGCGGCTCCGCCGCCCTCAACGCGGTCGCTTCAGACTTCGAGACCACATGCTCATCCGCGAGTGTATCCGCCAGTGCGCCGCCGGACTCGATCCCTTCCTTAATGCGCAGGAATCGTTGTCGGTTCACCAGCAGCGGGTCGCGCTCGGCCAATAGATCGAGTTGCTCCGGCAGAGATCCTTCGGATTCGACGGCGTAACTGAGTTCTCGCATGAGTTGTGGCGTCTCCAGGCGCGGCCACCAGCGGGCGAGCCATTGCAGTCCCCAATGGTTGCCACTCGCCAAACGCTGCAGAACGAGAATTGCCAGTGCGCACAGGGAGAAGATAGGCAGCAACAGGAACCAGTAGCGAGACGCCCATTCGTTGACGGCATAGAACCGCTCCGAGAAGGGCGGCAGCTTAACCCCAAAGTCCAAGAAGATGTCCTTGAACTTGGGGATGATCCAGTACATCAGGAACCCGGTGATGTTCAGTCCAATCGCCAGGACCGCCCAGACATACAACATCGTGGTCAAGAGGGCATCGTCATGTTCGCGATGCATGATTTGCTGCGAATGCCGTCGCGCCAATTGCGGCAGGACCTCGCCCAATCGACCGGTTTGTTCCGCTGCGTGAATCGTCGCCACGATCTCCGTTGGCAACAGTCGTTTTCCGAGCGCCTGTGCCAGGA
>JAGQQB010000683.1 GCA_020426425.1 Planctomycetaceae bacterium
CCGCGCTGAACGCCGCGAGAGTAAACAGTGTCGCTACCAACGGATTGCCTCCTGCCGCGCCCAGTGATCCAGACGCAACAATTCGTCCAGACTGGGAGCGGAGTCAAAAGTGTGTGCGTCCAGAATGGAACGACACAAACGGGGAATATCGGTGAAGCGTAGTCCTTTTTGCAAGAACCGCTCTACTGCAACTTCGTTTGCCGCATTCAGGACCGCGCCAGACGTTCCGCCCCGGTCGGCCACCTCGTAGCCCAAGGTAAGGGCCGGAAACCGGTCGGGGTCAGGCGGCAGGAATCGTAAGTTCAATGGCTGGGTGAAATCCATGCGCGGACTTGTCCCCTCGAGTCGATCGGGCCAACTCAGCGCGAACTGAATCGGCAGCCGCATGTCCGGCGGTGACATTTGGGCGAGCACTGATCCGTCGCGATATTCCACCAGCGAATGCACGATCGACTCAGGATGGACGACGACGTCGATTTGAGACGCCGGAAAATCGAACAGCCAGCGGGCTTCAATGATCTCGAGCGCCTTGTTCATCATCGTCGCGGAATCGATCGTGATCTTCGGTCCCATGTCCCAAGTGGGATGTGCCAGCGCCTGTTCGACGGTCACTGCTTCCAGCCGTTCCCGCGACCAGTCGCGAAACGGTCCGCCACTGGCAGTCAGAATGATCCGGCTGACTTCGCTATGGCGCCCCGACTGCAATGCCTGAAAAATGGCATTGTGTTCGCTGTCGACCGGCAACAGGATCGCGCCTGATCGCTGCGCCAGTGACATGACGAGCGGCCCAGCAATCACCAGTGTCTCTTTATTAGCGAACGCGACTCGCTTGCCCGCTTCGAGCGCGGCCCAGGTTGCATGCAGCCCGGCAGCACCAACGATTCCAGAAACAACAGTCGACACCTCAGGATGCCGTACGAGTTCCTCCGCTGCCGGACGACCGAATTGGACTTCCGTCGTCGTCGGAAACGCGGACCGGTCGACGTCTTCGGCCTGCACACCGGTCAAGACGGCATAGCGGGGACAGACCTCATGACATTGCAGGGCCAGTTCCCGCCAGCGTGCATGTGCGGTGAGCGCAAAGGCCTGGAAGCGGTCCGCATGCGCAGCAAGAACCCTCAGACAACTGGTCCCAATTGACCCAGTCGCTCCCAGGATCACCACCTGCTGAACACTCGCTCCCTCGGACACAGCACCCTGACCTGGAAACTGAACGCCACCACCGGCATCCCCTCAGCGCCACCCGGCACGAACCACTCGCACCACGACCAGGCCAGCAACCAGCCAATCCCGATCCAGCCAAGCAACCAATGATAGCCCCACCCCACCACGACCAGCAAGGATGCAGCGTCAACAACGCCACAGAGTTGCAGGCACGGAGTAGCCAGATTAGGTGTTGGACAGCTGACACGGTCAGCAGGCCATCGACTCTCGTTGTGTCATGATTGACGGGAGTCGATGGCGCTCTATCGGCGACGTAAGGGGCTTCACCCAGTGACGGCCTACTGTCCGACTTCAAAGTCGCCGGTGGCTTCACCGCCTTCGGGAATGTCAATGACCAGGCCAGAGTCGCGAATGTC
>JAGQQB010000684.1 GCA_020426425.1 Planctomycetaceae bacterium
GCCAGCAGCACGGCTGAGGCACCGTCGGTGAACGGGGTCGAGTTGGCCGCGGTCAGCGTGCCGTCTTTGGTGAACGCCGGCGACAACTTTGCCATCTTTTCGAGAGTCGAGTCCGGCCGGAGGTTGTTATCCCGTTCCAGTCCGTGATACGGCATGACCAGCCCGTCGAAGAAACCGGCTTCGTACGCCTTCGCCAGGTTCTGATGACTGGCCAGCGCGAGTTGATCCTGCTCTTCGCGTGTGATGCCCCATTCGTCGGCTGTGATCTGTGCGTGCTGGCCCATCGACTTGCCCGTGCGTGGCTCGCCCTGCCGAGGCATCTCGGGGATGACGTGCGACGGCCGCAACATGCCCAGCACGGCCTTGAGTTTGTCACCCGTGGAGCGAGCCGCGTTGGCTTTCATCAATGCCTGCCTCAGACCCGGATGGGCAGCGATCGGAAAGTCGGACGTCGTGTCGACCCCGCAGGCAATGCCCGCATCAATCTGCCCCAGTGCGATCTTGTTGGCCACGAGGATCGTCGTCTCCAGACTGGTCCCGCACGCCTGCTGAACGTCGTAAGCCGGCGTATGCGGATCAAGCCCACACCCCAGCACGGACTCCCGCACGAGGTTCCAGTCAGCCGCATGCTTCTGCACGGCTCCACCGGCGACCTCCCCCAGCCGCTCGCCAGCAAGCCCACACGCCTCGACCAACCCCCGCAGGGTATCGGTTAGCATGTCCTGATTGCTGAGGTTGGCATAAGCAGTATTCGACCGGGCAAAGGGGATCCGTTTCGCACCAACGATGGCGACTTTGCGAAGTTTTCCGTTCTGCATAAGCTGCGACTCTCACGAGAAGGGCGTGCCATGGAACGCCGATAAACTTGGTGGGGGGCAGTCAAAGAGATCCTGTTGCGGGTGGTGGCTATGGGGATTCTTTGATTGATGTCGAGGAAGGTCCAGCCACTTTTCCGCGGAATTCGGGATACCGCATCAACACCAGCATGCTGGAGGCTTGCGCAGGAATTCTGTCTATCTGTCGGAAGCGTTGCAATGGTTGTTTCGGGGTGTCCGTTTTTCGGCGATCTCGCTGTGGGACGATTGCACGTGGACGCCACGATGGCTGACGGCGGCAGCCCTGTTGTGGTGTGTGATGAAAGTCTGGATGAATTGTTGTGCGGCTTCCTCCCACTCGCCCGCCTGTTCGCGACAATTCAACAGTTATGAAACCGGCTCATACCACATTGAGGGGCAACCGATGACGAAAGCTCCCTCGCGACGAACGTACCTCAGCGTGCTTGCCCTGAGTGCTGTGCTGAGCGGTATTGTAGCAGTGGCGGGTGAGGCCCAGCAGAAGCTGTTGGCGAAGTCGGAGTTTCAAGCGTTCAAGAATTCGGGCGGCGGAGCCGTGGAAGGGGCGGTGCTGATCCAGGATGGCAAGATCATGCACCTCAACGTCAAACCGCCTCAGCAGGTCGGCGTCGCCTCATTCGATGAACAAGGGCGACTGGTCCTCACATTCTCGAACCACCGGAAGTACGGACAAAGCGCGGCCATCGTGGAACGAACGAAGCCCGGTCACTGGGAGG
>JAGQQB010000685.1 GCA_020426425.1 Planctomycetaceae bacterium
TTCGAACAGCAGTGTCCCAGGTTGCACCGCCTCTCCGGTGACGGCATGCACATGGGTGATCACGCCTGTGAGCGGCGTTGACACCTTGAGCGTCGTCCGCCCCGGCCGCGCGACGACAACCGCTGGCACGGTGATCGAATGACGATAGGTCGAGAGTGCGACAGGTTTGAGGAACTCGTCGGTCAGTCCCAGATTGCGCCGCGCCTGGAGCGGCAACTCCAGCGACTCGACCTTCGCCGTCGTCCCATGATCGTGGTCATGCTCGTCGGCTCCGTGCCCATGACCATGGGCATCGGGGACGGCCACCTTGTTCGCCTCGACGACGGCATCGAGCCGGCTGGAAAGAAGCGGCCACCAGTTCGATGAGGTCGCGAAAAGTGCCAGGACGATCGCCGTCGTCAACATGGTCATTCCATGCCGACGCAGCCAGCCTGGGTGACGCGGACTGGCCGGAGCAGGTGCTTGGGGCGCGGGGGCGGACATAGGTCTCTTCCAAGACAATGGGGAACGGGTTCGAACCGCATTGAGGTTGCGGTCCCACCAGCGGGCAGACGTGGTCTGCCGCTCCAGAGAGGAAGAGCAAGTTTAGATCAGCCAACGCTGCAACAGCGCGCGTTGGGGCATCCGCGCCCGGGGCGGCGGACATCGCCAGCGCGAACTCGAGGCGTCGTCAGGATTCACACCAACCATGCCGATGACTGCCGGGGAGGTGATCGCGATCACGACATGCGGCAAGTCTGTCTCGACCATGCTGATGCTGCGATCCAGCAGATACTCGCACTGTCCGCAGCAAACGCATTCCGGACAGTCCTCATTCGGACAGCCATTGTCACCGGTTGCTTCAGCGGGGCGATGCGTGTGATGGGAGCAGGCATGTGCATGTGCATGGCAGACCGATCGAGGCTCGTGGCCATCGATGCTTACGTCATGCGCACAGCACTCATGACGATGCACCGCACACCCCAGCCCGGCGTGGGTGGCGAAGCAGATCAACGTGATGAGGCGAACCCAATCCATCAGGAATCCCATACAGGACCAGAGTGACCATCGCATCGCGGCAGCGGACGGACGATCTCTCCTTGTGGGGGAACGATAGCGTTTCGCGGGACCGGGTTGCAACAGGAGTGTCAGCAAGTAGCAGGCACTCTCCGAGTGCCCTCCGCAACAAGTTCGACAGTGCCATGTTGGGGAACGTCGAGTGTCAAACAGTGTTGGGCAATGGGGCGACGAATTGAGAACTTGCTTGTGGGAGCGAATTCATATGGGTGAGACGGTTTCAGAAGGTTGGGAGTTCCATTCACAGGCGGACGGCACACGGAGTGTGCCTGCTACGAGTGTGCAACCCACCAGGTGCGACGACGGACCGGTTGACCGCCAACGTGCGCTGGCGTCGTGGCGATGCCCTGCGGTGAAGGCTGAGCCTCCATATGAACCCAGCGCCCCGGTTGACCGAACCGATGTGCCCAATTCAGTGCGATGCGGCCCATCGTGTAACGGGCGTTGATGTCCTGCAGGGGACGTATGCGGAGGTCTCCGCTGCGGTCGCGGTATCGCATCGCATCGATGCC
>JAGQQB010000686.1 GCA_020426425.1 Planctomycetaceae bacterium
AAAGACCGGATCATCGCATTGAAGTTTGCTCATACGAGGGAGTTTATCGTGCTGGCGCCCCGCTGAGGAGGGAGAGAGATGGATCGCGATCTCAGGACTGAAAATCGAGGAGGGTCTCTTCGATTGCAAACCACCCCTCCATTCAGCGCACACGCGGCAAGACATATTGACTTTAACGGCTCGCTGCGAGTACACGCCTGTGTCTGGTTTGTCCCTTGGCATTCGGGAGTCTGATGGATCGACACTCCCCGCTGCTGCAAATGTTCTGCCTGGCACTCGTGCTGGGCTTGGGAACCGTTGCGCCAGCCGACTCGCTCCAAGGTGTGCGGGAGCAAGTCCGAGACAAGCAGCCGCGTCCCTCGGCGCCAAAGAAGGAAAAGCATCGGCATCATCATCACGATTGCGATGACGACGACGGGTCTGACTTCTGGGTGAGCATTGTCGGGCCGCCGGTCTTCTGGGTGACGACATCACCCTGGTGGGTACCAGCAAGTGCGCTTGGCGACGACTACTCGGCGGATGGAGCGGATTTCCTGTCGTACCCTTATCAATACGATCGAGGTGGGTGGATCTCCCTGAGCGGAGAGCCGCCGCCTGACTTTGATGGTGTCGGTATGTGGTTCTCGTCCGAGTACGGGACCGACTTCTCCGGTCTACAGCGGGCCGGTCAGCGATTGAGGATCGATACCGGTTCACGCTTCGGCCTCGACACCGAATTCAACACCTGGATCGAAGACATTCCAGCCGGTCACGACACACTGTTCACCGGCGATGCAAATCTGGTCTACCGCTTCGCCCAGAGCGAGAGTTGGCAGTGGTACTCCGGCCTGGGAATGAACTGGCTGAGTGAAGACCACTTCAGTGAGTTCGGTTTCAACTTCACGTATGGGGCGACGTTCACACCAGCGAAACCGTTCGTGTTCGAAACGACCTTCGACCTGGGTACGCTGGGCGATGCGAGCCTGTTTCACCTCCACTCAACAGGTGGCGTTGTCTGGAAGCACCTGGAACTGTTCGGCGGCTACGACTACCTGCGGATCGGAAATCAGGATCTGCACGGGCCGCTGATTGGGGCACGGATCTGGTGGTAGACGAATCGACGTGAGCCGCTCGCGATTCAGTGTGCAGCTTGCATGCGTGAACTGGGCGAGTGTCGCACGATTCTCCGAATCGTGCCGAGTCCTTCCGCCGCGACGATCAGCCAGCACATCTCCGCCGGGCAAACTGGACTCAACCCGACTCGGAGAGTCGGGCGACACTCTGTCACGCTGCGCACCGAATCGCTAGTTGCACTACAGCCGTGACTCGATGGCCACCGTCCGGCCTTCGCGGGCGGATTCGAGTCCTTTGAGCATGATCTCGGTGACATGCCGGGCCGTGCGTGCGTTCGTGATCTGTGGCTGCACGCCAGCGCGAATGCAGTCGATCCAGTGCTGATGGGCGTTGACGTTTGGGTAGCCCGACGTATCGACAGGCCGTGAACTGAGCGGTGCATCTTCGTCGGTCAGCGACGTCGGTTCATAGTGCATGAGGTCGCCGGTCAGCGGCGGGTTGACGAGC
>JAGQQB010000687.1 GCA_020426425.1 Planctomycetaceae bacterium
AACACTGCCCCGGCAACGATCCACTGTCGAATGGTGTCGATCTCCGCCGCCGAAAGTTGCTTGTCCATATCCGGCGGCATCTCGCCGTCAACCAGCCGCTGCAGCAACAACGACTTTGCCGCATCCCCAGCGACAATCGCCGCACCAGACTCGCCCCCCTGCATGACGAAGCGATGCAGCCGCAAATCGAGTCCCGACTCTTTCTCACCAGCCTCGCCATGGCAGTGGAAGCAATGGGTTTTGAGAATCGGCCGCACATCCTCTTCCCACGTCACCTCGGCAAGGGCAACAGAAGACGACCAACCAATCGCCAGGGCGGCGAGTGCAAGTGTGTTTGAATGACGCATGGAGAATGCAAAGGCAGGCAGGCAGGAAAGCCCCAGGCGGGACGCATCAATCGCCATGCATGTTAGCCGGTGAGGGTGACAGGCGCGAAGGGGAAAGGGGAGATTGAGGGGCGAGAACGGAGGATCGAGGACTGAAGGTCAAGCCCCCAGTAGCTGGGACACTCTGAGTGCCGTTTGCGATGGGTGGGACTGGGAATTTGGATTGAGTCGCGGTGGTCGAGTTCAGGCGTTGAATCGTCTGGAAGCGACTGGTCGATCAGGCACTGGCAGAGTCAGGTGGGGCTGGAGACTTTCGAATCGCCTCGGCCCAAGTCTCGCATTCCCATTCGTCATAGGTGTCCTGGCACCACTGAAACGCGGACCAACCTTGGTGGGGGGCGGTACAGTCGAACTTGGCGTTGAGGATGCTGTTCGGGCCTGAATGAAGTCGCCTTCCAGCGGCGAACAAGAGTAGGACACTTTCAGCGTGTCGGCATCGATCCCGGATCGCGAATGAGATGATGCCCAAGGCCGCGACATCGAATGGATCGCCCACAATCCTGGGGAATCGGATGTCGATCGTAATCCAGTGGCCGTCCTCAATGTGCGTCGATTCAACTTCGATCACCTGACCAGTCAATTCCCGTAGGGATTGCACCAAGTAGTCCCCGATCTCCTGCAGTTCGCCTGTGCGCGGACAAGCGGAGACATCGAATGGAAATGGGTTCATGGCTCAGTTGTGGTGTCACGCCGAAGTCGGTTTGGAGGCTTACATGGTACGTTGAAGGTCGTTGATTGTCCTCCGCTCGTTTGTGTGAGCCTTTATGGGGCTTCTCGTCATGAGCCAACCGCCAATCGACCCACCCAGTTGCACATCCGCCAGCGACCGACTATCACCAACGCCTGAACTTCGGATTCAAAACACTCCGCAGGGGGATGGGATGCGTGCTTTGCTGGCTGTTGTGTTGTTGTGCTGTGCCTCGGTGTCATTCGCCGAGCAGCCGAATATTTTGTGGTTGACGGTCGAGGACATCGGGCCGCAACTGGGGTGTTATGGCGATGCGTACGCCGATACGCCGCATCTGGATGCGTTTGCGAAACGGAGTTTGACGTACCTGAATGCGTGGTCGAATGCCCCGGTTTGTGCGCCGGCGCGGACGACGTTGATTTCCGGGCTGTATCCGCCGAGTACCGGGGCGGAGCACATGCGGAGTGAGACGAATCTGCCGGC
>JAGQQB010000688.1 GCA_020426425.1 Planctomycetaceae bacterium
GAGCGGTCGATCGCACAGGTTGAGCGGTGTCGCGGCGAGCAGTCGCCGGTTCGCCTCCGCCAAAGGAATTGCCTGGGACAACGGTGGCACCGACAGCAGCTCGCCGTCACCTTGCGGTGCCCGAAATGTCTGGGGAGCAGGCGGAGTCATTGCGTGGGAGGTGTCGGAAACGGCGAGTGGGGCGGATGGTCGTTTCCAAGTATTGGTGTCAACCGCACTCTGTGTCGAGGGTTCGCGCGCATTCGCCCAGATGATTCACGGATGAGTAGGTGTCACCACGGAGGCACGGAGACACGGAGGGCCGAGGTTGAACCGGATGCACAGGTGTGTGAAAAAACTCTCAATTGTGTGGTCGATCAGGTGGGCGACGTTCGCACTGGACTGCTTGCACGACATTCCCGCTCCATCTCATCTGACCTCATCTCAATTCGTTTCAGACCGGTGAGACCCGACAGACTCTCCGTGCCTCCGTGTCTCCGTGGTGAATCACTCCCGCCAGTCTCTTCGAAAAAATCGCCCGCACCTTGAAAATGCTACAAAATCGAGATTGTCCGATTTGGGAGCTTCCATTACGGTCTTGCGTCGACATCCGGCGAGGAGGGTCTGCTCGCCGGGGTCGGTTGGAATGGATTCACCTGACGGTCAGTCTCCCGCAAGCCTGTCCGCCAGAACTTACCCAAAAACTGGTTTCACCGAATTCGGCTACGTCTTCAAGCGAAGACTAAGCCGATCGGGTGCAAGGAGGCACCTTATGGGGGGACGACTTCGTCTATTGCAGGCGGGCGACCTGCGTTTGAATGAGCCACTCGCTGGTGTGGCTGGACTTTCGGTTCCACTGCAGGAACGGCTCGCCGATGCCCCGTATGTGGCGGCGCAAGCACTCTTCGACGCCGCGATTCGCGAGCGTGTCGAGGTTGTGATCCTGCTCGGTGAACTGATCGGTTCGCATCAGACCGGTTCGCGTGCTCCGTGGTTCTTGCAGCAACAATTTGCTCGGCTGGCGACGAATGGTATTGCGGTGGTGGTTCGAGGCGATGAGTTGCCCACTCCGCCGCAGGGACTTGTTTGGCCACGGAATGTGCATGTTGTTTCTCCGGCGATGCCGACTTCGTTTCTCGTGCGTTCCGGGTCAGCCGTCCGCGTGCTCGATGGACGCGGGGCACTGGTACGGGCGGACGTTGCGGAGCATCAACTGATTCTGTCCGATGCCCCACCGACCCAGCAGTTGCTGGACGAGTTCGCCCGCTCATTCTGGGTGAGCCGGTCGGCGGCAACGGGAGTTCGTCATTCCGCTGGCGGCGTGCGATCGCATGGTGTTGGCACGCTGCAGCCTCGTCGCGAGTCGGTTCGGGAAGCGACTGGCGGCTGGGTGATCGACCTGCTGGCTGGAGTTGCTGAAGCGGTCGAGCATGTTGACTGTGCCCCGGTCCGCTGGGCAGCGCTCAGTCTGGAGTTGTCGGCTGGTTCAACACGTGAGGGGGTTGCGCAGGAAATTCGGACTCGGCTTGATCAATTGCAGCGCGTAGCTCACGAGG
>JAGQQB010000068.1 GCA_020426425.1 Planctomycetaceae bacterium
CTCTCACCGCTCCCGCAATTGGTCCTGATGCGGTCCTGCTGGCTGTCGTACTATTCCGAGGCGATTGGCGGACTGCCTGGCGCCGTCGCCCTGGGGCACGAGCGCAACTACTGGGGCGATGCCGTCACTCCGGAGATGCTGAGGGCAGGACTCGCTCAAATCCCTGAAGGAGCCACGCTCGATGTTGCTCCAGTCCTGCACCCTTTGCAGCTGACGTTCCTGCACCAGCAATCGGTCTTGCGATTCCGCCCCGACCTGAATCTCCGCGGTTACGATCCGCGACTGCACTCTGACATCCGCTACGTCCTCGTATTCCATCGCCTCGCCGATCCCTGGGATCTCCTGCCGCCACCGGATGGAAGCAAAGTGCTCTCCGAGGTTGAGCGCGAGGGCGTGGTGCTGGCCCAACTGCTCGAGTTGCTTCAATCAGGGAGAGCGACCGCCGAGTGAGGAGTTGACCACGCTGGCAGCGCTTCGCATGAATTGGGGGCGAAACAGGATTTGCAGGATCGACATGCTGGTTCAATTTGCTGTCGTTGTTTCAAAACGAGCCGCATTGCCTATTGCACTCAATCGTGTCGATCCTCGGAATCCTGTCCAGACTCGTTCGATCGTCTGACAGCCCCCAGGTTTGAGAGCTGTGATTGCGTGCGTTGACATTCGCACAAGTCAATTCGAACATGGTGGTTTGATTGGTTCGGCTGGGTCGTGTGAAGTGCGGTCAGTGCTGGCTCGATCAGCCCCAGACGCACAATCGTTGATTTGTCATTCGTCATCGTTCGAGATTACCACGAGTCCCACATGTCGTTATCGCTCCGAAACGTGCGGAAAAGCTATCGCGAGCCGGGTGGTCATCTGCTCCCCGTGCTGAACGTCGAGCAGTTCGATTTGAATTCGGGCGAGCAGGCGGTGTTGTTGGGACAGAGCGGCGGCGGTAAGACGACGCTGCTCAACGTGATCGCCGGCATCTCGACTGCCGATGCTGGTGAGATTCGCATCGGCGGGGTTGATCTCGCCAGCCTGCCCGAGCCGGCCCGGGATCGGTTCCGGGCCGAACGGATCGGGTTCATCTTTCAGACGTTTCATTTGTTGCCAGCGTTTTCCGCTCTGGAGAACGTGCTGCTGGGGATGAGTTTCTCCGGCCAGTCGAACAAGGCGTACGCGCGCGAGTTGCTGACACGCGTCGGGTTGGAACAGCGACTCGATCATCGACCGGCGCAATTGTCGGTGGGGGAACAACAGCGAGTGTCTGTCGCCAGGGCGCTTGCGAATCGACCACAGCTGATGCTTGCCGATGAGCCGACCGCGAGCGTCGATGTGGCGAACCAGGAGTTGATCCTGAAACTGATTCGTGAGACCTGTGAGGAGAATCAGATCGCCCTGCTGTTGGTGACACACTCGCAGGAAGTCGCCAGTCAGTTCGGTCGGGTTGAGCAGCTCGCGGAATTCAATCGGGCGGCCCAAGGATAATCAGGTCCAAGTCCCTGGAGCAGCTTTCGAAATGAGATTCAGCCCCCAGCCACGAACAGCAGTGTCGCACGATTCTCCGAATCGTGCCGAGTCCGACGACAGCAACAGCCGGATTGCAGCCGGCCGCCGATCGAACGGGACTCCATCCGACTCGGAGAGTCGGGCGACATTGTGGCCGGTTGGTCCCACATGTGTGCAGTTCATTCGGTAGTACATTCATCCGTCTCTTCTGCGATTCCTCTTCATCATCCCGTTTGAGCGTTTCCCATGAGTCTGTTTGCGATTGCCTGGAAGAGTTTGCGACAGCGCTGGCTGGCATCGACGCTGACGTCGCTCAGCGTGGCCCTGGGGGTCGCGCTGATGGTGGCCATCTTGATCGTCAACAGCGTCGTGGACACGATGTTCAGTCAGACCGGCAGCGGTTACAGCCTGATCATCGGCGCGAACGGCAGCGAAACGCAGCTCGTCATGAGCACGATTTACCGCATGGACAAGCCGATCGAAAACCTGCCTTGGCGTTACTTCACGGAGTGGCAGGAGCACAAATGGGTCAAGCAGGCGGTCCCTGTGAACCTGGGAGATACTTCCGAAGAAGGGAACTTTCCCATCGTTGGCACCACGCCACAGTATTTCTCGATCGATCCTGTCCCTGGTCAGCCCTATCGTATGAAGTATACGGAAGGGGACACGTTTGACAGCACTTGGGATGCGGTGATTGGTTCCCAGGTGGCCCGCACGAATGGCTGGACGCTGGGGAGTCAGTTCAAAATGGTCCACGCCGGGCAGGACGACCATGTCCATGACGAGTTGTTCACTGTCAAAGGTATTCTCGCTCCATCAGGGACGCCCAATGACCGCACCGTGTTTGTTCACATCGACGGTTTCTTCATGCTCGATGGGCACGACAAACCGATCGAGGAAGCGATCAGCCGTGAGATGAACTTCTTTGACGAAACCCGAGAAGAGGTCGAAGAGCGCTACAAGGCGGATCTCGCCGACATTCGCGCCCACGCGGCGGAAGAGGCGTCCGGCGATCATGCACATCACCATCACGACCACAGTGTGTCGGATCTGCAAAAGGAAGTGACCGCGATTCTGTTGCAACTCAAAGACGACGACTTCGGCAACAGGGCTTTGGGGATTCAAAGTCAGGTGAAGGAAACGCTGCGTGTTCAAGCGGTGCGACCGGTCGGCGTGATGAAGCGGCTGATGGACAATCTGGTCGGCAATGTGAAGGACGCGTTCCTGTTCTTGACGGCGCTGATCATCGCGGTGTCGGGGATTGGGATTTTCGTCAGCATCTACAACTCCATGGCCGATCGGCGTCGCGAAATCGCCATCATGCGGGCGCTCGGTGCACGGCGGCAAACGGTGTTCGCCATCATCCTGTGCGAGTCACTGCTGCTCTGCCTGCTGGGAGGCTTGCTCGGTGTGCTACTGGGGCACGGTCTGGTCTTCGTGACTTCACCGATGATCGAGCAGAAGGCAGGGCTGCTGGTCGATCCTTATGCCTTCAGTCCGTTGGAATGGATCGTCCTCCCGGTCATGATCCTGCTGGCGGTGCTGACTGGCGTGTTGCCGGGAGTCACTGCCTATCGCACAGATGTCGCGGATGGGTTGTCGCATTAGAGTACAATCCCAAATGTTGCCCGATCGCCAGAGACTGTTCGCGCCAGTGTCGCACGATTCTCAGAATCGTGCCGAGTCCGTACGCGGTATGATGCTGCCAGACAGATTGCGTCCCCCAGACGCGACTGGCTGCCAACAACCGATTTTATCGTCGAAGTTCGCGTCAAACAGTCGCTGCGCCAAGAGTTAGCAGTCCAGGCGAGGGGGAGGAGGAATCATGCCACAAGTGGTCGAGGTCAAGGTCGGCGAGACACACGTCGCACTCACGGCGGCGCCCCGTGCGGTTGAGTCGCTGGGCGACGCGGCAACGTCATTGCCGCCGCAAACGTGGGGAGTGATTCCGCTGGGGAGGTGTGGCCGACTTCTGTGGAACAATCTTCCGTTTGAACTCGCGCGATGGGTGGCTGAGCCGACGCATTACGCCATCTGGATCGTGCCTCACGAGGTGGCCAGTGCCGCGACGTCTCTGTGGGAGCACGTGGTGGGACTCAATGTCGAACAGATTCAGATTTTGCCTGGGTTGGCGGACGAACAGGTGCCACTGCCCAGTCTGGCGCCGCATCGCGCACTCAAGATTCCATCTCCGGTCCGCGTGGGCTTTCGCGAATGGCAGGTGCCAAACGCGAAGTCACAAGAAGATGCTCAGGCTGTGCGAGCGGGCATCCTGCAATTCTGGGACGAACTCAATCGCAGCCACGAGTATTCACAGTCGATTGAAGGTGAAGGCCGGCATGTCGCTGGCGACTTCTGGCATGGAATCATGCATCGTCGGGAGCCGGACTATCACAACTCGAAGTATTGGTTTCGCCGAGTGGGCCAGCATCCTGTCTTCCCCGAACTTGCGGAACAGGCAGCGACGATTCTCGCCAATACGACTGAGGCTGCAGACTGGAGTCATCGGCTGACTCGCGGTGGCTGGGACTCATTCGCTTTTGTCGATCTGTGCCAGCGCGCTGCCCGCGATGAGGACTCTCCGCTCGGAATCGCCGCACGACAGATCCAATTGACTGAAATGCTGCTGCTGCTTAATTCCACCTGGCACGACGCCGTCGCCTGAACCGGGGAAACCCTGATGCGTGTGCTCGCCATTGGCGATGTCCATGGATGCCTCGATGCTCTCGAAACGCTGGCCGACTACGTCGGCTTTGGCAGCGATGATCAATTGATCATGCTTGGCGATTACGTTGATCGCGGTCCCGATTCCAAAGAAGTGGTCGACTGGGTCATTGAGCGGACACTCGATGGCAACTGCATTCCACTGCTGGGGAATCATGAAATCATGCTGCTGGATGCCCTTGGGGGCCGCATGCCGCTGGAACATTGGCTGAGTTGTGGCGGTCGGGAGACTCTGCTGTCGTACACGTATCCCGGTCGGACTCCGCATCCATCCAATGTGCCCGAGGCGCACCGCTGGTTCCTGCAGCGTGAACTGAAACGGTACCACGAAACCGAACTGCACCTCTTCGCGCATGCCAGCATCGACAGCGAGTATCCGCTCGATCAGCAGCCGGAGCATACGCTCTTCTGGGAACGCTGCGACGGCATGGCCCCGCACTACACTGGCAAGACCGCGATTGTCGGCCACACAGCCCAACGCAGCGGTCGGCCGCTGAATATGCCTCACTTTGTCTGCATCGACACTTGGGTCTACGGCGATGGCTGGCTGACCTGCCTTGATCCCGCTTCAGGTCAGTACTGGCAGGCGAATCAACGACGGCAAACAAGAACCGATTGGCTCACTGCCCCAGGTTCGCCTCCGACCGATCAACCGTGGGACTATCCGTAAGGGAGTAAAAGGTGAGCGGGATGGTCTGGAATCGCTGGGTGCGGTTTCGAGGTCCGTTTTCCTGTTGCCCTTGGCCTCCTTTGTCACGAATCGTCTGGACACAATTGCGGGAATGCGAGACCATGGGTGGAGATTGTGGGGCGGAGCCCCGTTTGTTCGTGCTGAAATCTTCTGCAACCCAGGGATGGTCGTGTGGAGAGTTTTGCCAAGCTGTTTCCGTACATTTGGCCTTATCGTCAGCGTATTCTGCTCTCGACGCTGCTCGGTTTGATCGTTGCGGCCCTGTGGGGGGCCAACCTGTCGGTCGCGTTTCCAGTCGTCAAAATCCTGTTGGAACGCAAGGATCTGCATACCTACGTCGATGACACGCTGACAGAAGCAGCCGCTGAGGAAAAGAGCATCGTCGCCTATATGGGCGAGCTTGAAAAACGGATCGCCGAAACCGAAGCGGTTGGGGTACAGCGGGATCAGGAATTGCTGGTTGCTTTGATGGGCGACCGCATTAAACAAGCGGATCGGCTCGAGGCCCGCCGCTGGACCCTCTACCAGTACCGCTGGCTGCAGTGCTATCTGATGCCTTGGGTCCCCAACAACGACTTTCAGGCATTCACCTGGATTATCGTGGTTCTCACGGTGGCCACCGCCGTCAAAGGAGTCTTCATTTTCGTGCAGGATGTGCTCATCGGTCATGTCGCCGAATCCGTGGTGATGGGTGTACGCAAGGATATGCTCAGCAAAGTGCTGCAACTCGACTATCAAACCCTCTCCCGCGAAGGGACACCAGGACTGATGTCGCGTTTCACATTCGATTCGGAACAACTCTCACAGGGGATCAGCCTGCTCGGAGGACGATTGATCCGCGAGCCGTTGAAATGCATCGCCTGTATGGTGTTCGCCCTGTGGATCAATTGGCGGCTGACACTGCTCTCGCTGCTGTTCATCCCGCTGTTGGGGCTGTTCCTGGCGAGCTTTGGCAAGATGCTCAAGCGTGCGAGTCGCCGCATGATGGAGAGCATGTCACAGATCTACAAAGTCCTGGAAGAGACCTTTGAAGGGCTGAAAGTTGTCATTGCGTTCAATGCTCAGGGGCGACATCGGGAAGAGTTTGACCGCGAGTATCAGCGATATTTCGCCAAGGCAATGAAGGTGGTCCGGATCGATGCCGCCGCCAAACCATCACTCGAACTGCTGGGGCTGATCGCCATGTTCCTGGCGATGGTTCCCGGCGCGTATCTGGTGTTGCGCGGCAAGACACACATCTGGGGCATGCGGATGACCAACGAGGCCATCAGCCCCGCTGAACTCTCAATGCTCTACGCGATGCTCGTCGGCATGCTCGATCCTTGTCGCAAGCTGTCATCCGGGTTTTCACGTCTCAAGCGGGCGGCTGCGGCGATTGATCGCATTGACGCGATGATGAACCGCCAGAGCGCGATCCAGGATCCAGCAGAGCCCAAAACGCTCAAGCGGCATAACTCGGAAATTGAGTTTCGCGACATCAGTTTCCAGTATCAATCCCGCATCCAGGGGATGCAACGGGGACTTGTACTGGATCATGTTTCACTCAAGGTCCGGGCCGGCGAAGTGATCGCCATTGTCGGTCAGAATGGCTGTGGCAAATCGACGCTCGTGAATCTTTTGCCTCGCTATTACGACCCTGAAATTGGCGATGTCCTGGTTGATGGCACGTCGATTCGTGACGTCCGCCTGCAGGAATTGCGCGATCAGATTAGTGTCGTAACGCAGGAAACCATCCTGTTCGATCAGTCGATCCGCGAGAACATCCGGTACGGGCGGCCGACCGCATCGGACGCTGAATTGGAAGCGGCGGTCGAACAGGCGCACCTGCTCCCCATCCTCGAAAAGATGCCGCAGGGACTGGAAACGGTGATCGGTGAGAAGGGGAAGGAACTTTCCGGCGGACAGCGACAGCGCATTGCCCTCGCCCGCGCGATCTTGCGAAACCCGTCAATTCTGATTCTGGACGAGGCGACATCCGCGACCGATGCCGAAAGCGAAACACTGATTCACGAGACACTGCGCGACTTCGTCAAGGGACGCACGACGTTTCTGATCAGCCACACCATGTCCAAGAGCCTGCTTGATGTCGTCACCCGCATTGTCGTAATGGAGAACGGCAAGATCGTAGGGACCGGTACCCATGAACAGATGCTCGCCACCTGTCCGTTGTATGACCGCCTGTATAACGCTCCGTCACGCCAGGACGTCTTGCCGCTGACGAAAAAGGTCGCCGGGTAACATCCGCTGCCCTGAGACGATCGATTGTCAGCGAACGCGACAGATCGCTTTCAAATCATCGAAGCCAAGGTTGCCGACATGCAGTGTCTGCGGTAGTGTCTGCGGTCGCGGGAATCGTGTGGGCTCATCTGTCGTGACACCCCAGCAGGTACAACACACATGGATTGGCTGATCGCTCTGGTGACACTCTCGGCAATGGAGATTGTGCTGGGGATCGACAACATCATTTTCATCTCGATCCTGTGCGGCAAGTTGCCCGTCGCGCTGCGTCCCCGGGCGCGGTCCATTGGTTTGCTGGCGGCACTTGGGACACGGATTCTGTTGCTCCTTTCGCTGAGCGTGGTCCTGCAGTTGACGTCGCCAGTCTTCTTTCTCAGTGATCTCGGTGTCCCTGAGGCCGTCATCAAAGCGCTCGATCCGCATCCGAAATCGGCTGGCCACGCGGGAAATGGTGCCCACGCCGATGTGCCTCAGCAGGAGACGACACCCGGTGCAGACGAAACAGCAGATCCGTCACACGAACACGATGCTCAACTTGCGGTCGAAAAGCCGGCCGGCAAGTTTGGTGACGACGAGATCAATGAGATCGATGCCGTTTCCTGGAAGGACATTATTCTGCTGCTGGGTGGCCTGTTCCTGATTGGCAAGAGCGTGATCGAGATCCACCACAAGCTCGACGAGGTGGGGCATCACGAACAAGCCTCGGCGCCGACTGCGAGTTTTGTCAGCGTGATTTCACAGATCGCGGTGCTGGATGTGATCTTCTCGCTGGATTCCGTGATCACCGCAGTCGGTATGGCGGATCAGATCTGGGTGATGGTCACGGCCGTGGTGATCGCCATTGGCGTGATGCTGGTGTTTGCCGGTGCGATCAGCGAGTTTGTGGATCGCCATCCTACCATTAAGGTACTCGCCCTGAGCTTCCTGATCCTGATCGGCGTGATGCTGGTTGCGGAAGGGATCGGGACGCACTTCAACAAGGGCTACATTTACTTTGCGATGGCGTTTTCGCTGGTCGTGGAGATGCTGAACATGAAGCTACGGGCACACACAATCCTTCCGACCAAGTCCGTCGCGGCAGCGGACGCGTCGACCGCACATTAGTCCTCAGCCTGGCGACCTGTTGATGAGTACGGAGCCAGTGAATCGCACGATTCGCATCCAAACCGGCGCTCGCCTGCACTTTGGTCCGTTGTCGTATCACCCGATCCAGGGGCGACACTTCGGCGGCATCGGGATGATGATTGACTCGCCCGGCTGGGATCTCGAACTGAGTCACCCGGTCAGCTTGACCGCGAAGCCCACTGGGCACGTCGTGGGGGAAGAACGGGACCGGGTTGCGGAAGTCCTGAATCGATTTCGCACTAGCGCTCTCAGTTCGTGCACGTCATTGAACGCTCAAATTCGCATACTTCGGTCGCTCAAGTCCCACCAGGGACTGGGTTCGGGGACTCAACTCGCGCTGGCGCTGGGGACTGGCTTGTGTCTGCTGGCGGGACACCATGTCGATCCCCGTGAGTTGGCGCATTGGTTCGGTCGTGGTCGGCGTTCGATGATCGGGCTGACAGGCTTTGCAACAGGTGGCTTTCTCGTCGATGGGGGGCAGGAGAGGCCGGGAACGCTGGGTACGCTCGCCTGCCGAGTGGAGATTCCGTCGGACTGGCGGTTTGTGTTGATTGCTCCAGGAGACACCGGAGCAGAAGTCGGGTTGTGCGGCGAGCCGGAGCAGCGTGCGTTCCAGCACCTCGCTCCGATGGCGATCGAGGTGACTCAGCAGTTGTGCCAACTCGTGGTCATGCAGCTCCTCCCAGCGCTGCACGCTAAGCGCTGCGATCTGTTTGCTGCTGCTCTGGAGCAATATGGACGTCTGGTTGGAGAATTCTTTCGACCAGTCCAGGGAGGCATCTTTGCTGCGCCGCCGATGCGAGCACTCGTCGAACGACTCAGTGAAGCGGGAGTTGTGGGCATGGCTCAAACGTCGTGGGGCCCAACCGTGGTCATTCCCGCGGGCAGCCAATCACTCGCAGAATCCTTGGAACGTGAGGTGCAGCAACTGGCTCAGCAGCCGGTCACAACGCACATCGCCGCGCCACGGAACGTTGGTGTTCAGCCGGTGCCAGCGGAGACGATTGGGACGTAACGGCGACACCCATCGTCACGGAATTCGCGAATTTGACGATTGTGCCGAGCTTGTCAGGGATGACAGTCTGTTCCTCTTCTGTTGATGCGGAAGCTGGGGTGTGGTGCATCCGAAACATGGACATGACGAAAGACGGGTTAGCTTTGAGTGTGACGCCAGCGCGGCGTATCCCCCACACCTCAGGATGTCGTCTGCATTCCCATGGAAGCTCTACTCGGTCCCTCATCCCCACCGCATGTCGTCCAATTGGGGCGACTGCGACTGCGATTGATCACAGATCCGCGACAACTTAGTGCCAGTACAGCGTGTTGGACGCAGCTGGCGGCGCGAGCGCTGGAACCGAATTCATTCTACGAACCGTGGTTCTTTCTCCCGGCGATCGAGGCGTTCGATCAGCGTGAGCGGTGGGCCATTCTTGTTGTCGAAACGGACGATCCCGCACCCAACTGGCTGGGGTTCTTTCCGTTTGTCCATGCTGGACGATTTCCCGTGCCCCGGTTGGCGCTGTGGCGGCATCCTCACACGCTGTTGACGACGCCTCTGCTGGATCATGCTCAGGCCCATGAAGCGCTGGGGGCCGTCGTTGAGTTTCTCTCTACGACGTCGCGACTTCCAGCACTCATCGAGTTGCCACAGATCGCGATCGATGGTCCATTTCGACAGTTACTCGTCGACATACAACGCGAGCGACTGCTGACAACTTTCCACCGCGATGTCCACAATCGCGCGTTGCTGCGGCAACCCCGTCCAGGAAACGTTGGCGATTCCATCAGTGCCGAAACCTATTTGCAGCAGTGCCTGGGGGGCCACCATCTGCGCGAACTCCGTCGACAGCGAAGACGTCTGGCCGACCAGGGCATGCTCGAACTGAGGCAGCTACGAACTCATGGCCAGATCGGCATGTGGGTGGAGTGGTTTCTGGATCTTGAGTCGCGCGGATGGAAGGGGCGGGAAGGGACCGCCATGCTCCAACTCCCCGCCGAAGCACAATTCTTCCGTAAGATGGTTGCCTCCGGTTTCAAGGCTGGGCGGATCGAAATGCTGGGGTTGTTCGTGCGTGGCGAGCCGATCGCCCTGAAATGCAATTTGCTGGCGTCTCCAGGGAGCTTTAGCTTCAAAATCGCGTTCGACGAACAGCTCGCCCGCTGTTCTCCCGGCGTGCAACTGGAAACAGACCACCTCAACGAGTTCCTGGGATCGGATCTTGAGTGGATGGATTCATGCGCGGTCGCTGAACACAAAATGATCAATCGTATTTGGAAAGACCGTCGAACAATCGCGAATGTCACTCTCGCTGTGCGTGGGGCGCTCGCGAACGTCTACCTTGGTGCCCTGCCGCTCGCGCGGTCCATGGCACGACTCTGGAAGTCCCAGCATCGGCACTGCGACCGTTAATCCGCTTTCAGACCCCTATCGAAACAGACCTTCACTCAACAGAACAAGCACTCCTTCACACGATCGAGCCCTGCCATGTCGACATCTACACAGATTGCCCCGAAACAGGCACCACAGCAAAACCAGTCACTCAAGCCGCTGCTGGAGGTTGCGCCTGTCGAATTTGCCGAGAAGTTCTCCCGGACTCCGTTTCTCATCCGCCATCGGCTCACCGATCATCCGTTGTTCGCAATCGATCGACTGCTGGAACTGGCCAAGTCGCTGCCCGAAGGATGCCTGGAATACAACGCCGGGCAACTGCCTGTGAACTGTGATCCGAGCCTCACTCCACTGAATGGATTGAGTGCAGAGGAGACGATCGAGCGGATTGCCACCTGTAAATCCTGGATGGCGATCAAGTATGTCGAGAACGACCCCGAGTATCGCGACCTGCTGCATCGTTGCCTGGGAGAAATCGCTCCGCATTCAGAACCGATTGTCCCTGGCATGACGCAGGCGCAGGGGTTTATCTTCGTAACGTCCCCTGGCTCGGTGACGCCGTACCACATTGATCCAGAGCACAACTTCCTGCTGCAGATTCGCGGGGCCAAGCACATCCATTTGTACGATGGAAACGACCGCACGCTGCTCGATGAGGTTCACCTGGAGCGCTTCTATTCCGACGAACATCGCAACCTGAAGCTGCATGATGCCCGAATCGATGACGGCTGGAAGTTCGACCTGCAACCAGGCATGGGACTACATTTCCCGGTGACGTATCCGCACTGGGTGCAGAACCAGGACGAAGTCTCGGTTTCGTTCAGCATCACCTTCCGTACGCCAGATCTGGATCGCCGTCGCGCGCTGTACCAGATCAATCATCAACTGCGGAAACGGGGCTGGACCCCACCGCCGGTGGGGGATCACCGCCTGCGGGACACACTTGCCTACACGCTGTTTCGCATTCGCCGCAAGCTGCTCGGGACCGCGAAGTCGGACTGCTCGCGGTCGTGTAATGGCATGTAGCAATTAGAGCATCTTGCGAATTAATGTTCAGTGAACATTTAAATCCGAAGCACGAAATTCGAAATCCGACACAAATTCGAAATCCAAATGTTCGAAACGTTG
>JAGQQB010000689.1 GCA_020426425.1 Planctomycetaceae bacterium
CTTCATGAAATCGTAGCAGCTGCCAGCGTTTGCCAAAGACGTATCCCAGCAACGCGAAAGTCCCCAGTCCCCAGACGATCAGCAGTACCGGTTCGAGCCATGCGATCGCCGACACATTCCAGTGCGCCGATGTCGGCTCTGAACCTACCTTCGGCGGTTGGGAGGTCGCGATATCGTCCGTCGGCGTCAACGACGCCGTCGCGGTATTCAACGCAACCTCATTCGATGGCACCACTGGAGCGACCCATTCCTGCGTTGGTTGATCAACCGAGTCCGCGACCAGCATCTGCACCGGCGCACGATCAAGCCAGCAGAACAGCCCCACGGGACTCGACCACAGCGGGAGTACAAGGCACTTCACCACGCACAACAGCAACAAGGCGTGGGCCAGATGAGCGCGGCGACGACAGGTGAGGCGAACGAGGATGATCGCGGCGGGGATCAGCAATGTGATCTGCCACAAGTGACGCCACAACAATTCGCCGACTGCCACCACGCTCATCCGTCCGATTGACCTTTCTCCAGATCGCTCAACAATGTCCGCAATTGGGCGATCTCGGACTGGTCAAGTCCCTGTTCACGAATCAGATGCTCCACCAGCGGCAGCGGCTCGCCATCGAACAAGCGCCCGACAAAGTCCTTCACTGTTTCGCGAATCACCTGATTCGGCCTGACACTCGCTGAGTACACCAGACTGCGCCCCGCACGTTTGGACGTCAAATACCCTTTAGCTTCCAGCCGTCGCAGGAACGTCTGTACCGTCTTGTAGTCGATCTGGCGATCTTCCGGCAGCGCTTCCAGCACTTCGCGAACCGTCGCCTGCTGTCGGTCCCAGACAATTCGGGCGACTTCCATTTCGGCCTTCGAGAGTGCTCGTCGTTTCGACATCTTCAGCCTCCGAACTCGTACAATTGTGCGATCTTGCACAATTCAGGACACCGTTGTCAAAGCAGTGAACGAATTCGGGAACCTTCGCTCTTGTTTCGCAGAAAAGGGCGAGTCCCGAATTCGACTCGGTAGCCAGCAGCCGTGCCCCTCACTATAACCCGCGACGTGGCGGATTCCCGTCAGTTGTGGAAGCAATTCTCCTGGCGGCAACATGGTGACTTCAGTCAGGTTGTCTTGGCAAGTTGGCAGAGGCGGGAATTCAGCTTAAGAGCAATGAAAACTTGAGACAGACCGTTCCTGCACTCTTCCGTAATCGAACTCTGTTCGATTCAGCAACATCAACGTTTGAGGCTTGGCACATGGCAGACAATCAGCAATCTCCGCTCGCAACCGGCGACCCTCAGATCTGGGATGCGCTGCAGTTGGAACAGCAACGGCAGGTGGATGGCCTCGAACTGATTGCCTCAGAGAACTACACCAGCGCAGCAGTTCAGCAGGCGGCGGGGACCGTCCTGACCAACAAGTATGCCGAAGGCTATCCTGGTCGCCGCTACTACGGCGGCTGCGAGCACGTCGACACGATTGAGTCACTCGCGCGTGACCGCGTGAAGCAATTGTTCGGCGCAGAACATGCCAACGTG
>JAGQQB010000690.1 GCA_020426425.1 Planctomycetaceae bacterium
GACCGATTCTTCGAGCAGCACTTCGTTCACCGGTGAGAGCTTCAGTCCGTTGCGGACTTTCTCTTCGAACTCCTCCTTGTTGTACGCGATCCCGCCCCCGGTACCGCCCAGCGTGTAACTGGCACGGATGATGATCGGCAAACCGATCTCCCGCAGCACATCGCGGGCTTCCTGCATATTGTGAACGATGAACGAGCGAGGGACATCGAGGCCGATCTTGATCATGGCCTGCTTGAATGAGTCCCGCCCTTCCGCCTTGGCGATCACATCGGCCCGGGCGCCAATCATCTCCACACCGAGTTGGTCCAGGATACCGCGATGATGCAGATCCATCGCGGTGTTCAACCCAGTCTGTCCACCAAGAGTGGGGAGCAGCGCACATGGTCGCTCTTTTTCCAAAATCTTGGCGACATACTGCCAAGTAATCGGCTCGATGTATGTCCGGTCGGCAGTGGCCGGATCGGTCATGATCGTCGCCGGATTCGAGTTGACGAGGACAACCTCGTACCCTTCGGCCCGCAATGCCTTGCAGGCCTGGGTTCCGGAGTAGTCAAACTCACAGGCCTGACCGATGACAATCGGGCCGGAACCAATGATCAGAATCTTCTTCAGGTCGTCGCGACGGGGCACGGTGGGACGCGTCCTTCAACTGAGGGCAGACAGCGCGTAATCTGATCCCCGATGGGAACCTTCCTCTGCCGAGTCAGCGGGTGCGACTCCTCCCTGCAGCGGCATTGCGCGCAAATCCCTCACAAGCTAACAAGCTCAGCCGGGGATTCAAGGCTCACGCATTCCCGCATTCCACGCAGACCGAGAATTCCCATCTCCTCGACAGCGACTCCCTCTCGAATTGCCAAAGTGATTGCCATTCCCGCCAGGATCGGCAGTCGGCGGTCAGCAATTGGCAGACCGCAGTCGGCAATACTTCCTCGTCGATCGCTACCAGCCGGGCAGCGGGCAGATGCCACTGACGCTCGCAGTGTCTGGCAATGCTCCATCTGCCAGACACTCCCCGCTCGCCAGCTAATCCCTTCGCAGTGTTGCCCCGACTCCCGGCACCCGTCATGATGACGCATGAGGCCCACCTGATGTATTCACGCCTTCTACTGATCAACAAGGACCTACCTGATGCCGAATCGAAACTCTGTCTCCCGACGTCGCTTTCTGCAGACTTCTGGTGCTGGTACCGCCGCGCTGTCCGCCGGATTGTGGGCTGGTGGCGCCCGTGCCCAGTCCTCTTCGCCCAATGAGAAGCTCCGCATCGCCTGCATCGGCACTGCGAATCGGGCGCAAGCGGACATTGATGGTGTTGCCGGTGAAAACATCGTTGCGGTGTGCGACATCGACGACAACTACCTGGACAAAGCCAAAGCCCGCTTCCCCGACGCTCGTCCATATCACGACTATCGGGAGATGATCGAGGCCGAGTGCGACAAGATTGACGCCGTGGTGATCGGCACTGCCGATCACAATCATGCTCCGGCTGCGATTCGCGCCATCCGCAAGAAGCTGCATGTGTAC
>JAGQQB010000691.1 GCA_020426425.1 Planctomycetaceae bacterium
CACCATCTGATGTCACTGTCGGCCTGAGTTCGACTCTTGCCGCACTCACCCTCGCACCTTAGCTCAACAAACACCCATCGTTGAATCGTCGTCGGCTGAATCACTCCCCATCTTCCTTGTGAACGCATGAACCCGTTCCATGCCTCGCCCGACCCCTCGCTCCCCGAATCGCAATCGGGGGTGGGTGACATCGCGCGCGTGGTCAACAGCGGGCTGCCGTTGGCGGCGGGTTTGCGGGCCAGTGCCGAAGAGAACAGTTCTGGTCGCGAACGGGCGGCGTTGCTTGCGCTCGCCGATCAGTTGGAAGCAGGCGTGGCGCTCGATGAGGCGCTGGCGAATCAGCGCGGCTTGCCACCTGAGTTCACCGAACTGATCGCCGCCGGAACGCGGTCGGGCCGACTGGCGCCGATCCTGGCGGATTACTTGAATCTGCAACGTCAGCGGTACGGAGTACGGCAGCGACTCCTGGTGAGCGCCATGTATCCGGTGGTCGTGTTCGTCCTCGTGGGGCTGGTCTCGCTGATCTTCCCCATTTGGATCGCGCCGGGACTGCGGGAGCTCTATTCCGACTTTGGCATCGAACTTCCCAGCATCAGTCTGTTTGTCCTGTCGATGTCGGAGTTGATCGAATTGACGTGGCCGCTGCTGCTGCTCGGGATGTTTGGCATCCTGCTGTTGCCCCTTCTTCACGAAGTGCTGCCAGGGAAAGGGGGCCGCCAACGGCTGCTCGGTCTGGTTCCGATCCTGGGAAGTTCGCTGCGGATGGCCGGCAAGAGTGAGATGGCCTTCCTGCTCGGAACGCTGATGCGGTCTCGGGTCGACATACTGGACGCGCTCGGAGTGATGTCAACCACGCTCAAGGACTACACCTTGCGTTCGGGATGTCGCCAACTGGCCCAGCAGCTCCGTGAAGGACGTCCGCCGCGTGAACTGTTCTGGGGCCCCAGCGTGGTCCCAGCGGACATCGTCCACGTATTGGTGCAGGAATACGACCCTGAGATCGCTGGTGAACAACTGCGGATGCTTGGCCACGTGTATGCCCAGCAAACCGAGACCCGACTCCGCTTTCTGTTCATGTTGCTGGAACCCCTGGCCATCTTCGGCGTCGTGCTGGGGATTGGCGTGTCAACGTTGAGCGTGATGTACCCACTCATTCGACTGCTCAACGACTTGAGCTAACCGCATGGCCTCACTGGAAATCCTTGCCGCCTTTCTTGGACTGCCCGCACTTGGTGCGGTGGCCCTGTTGGGCGTGCGCCGATCGCAGCGAGGAATGGACCGTCATGCGCGTGACATCGCCCGTGCCATCCTGTGGGGCGTGTCGATTCTAATCCTGCTGCATCTCCCTCTGTTCACGATCGGCCTGTTGGTGAACTTAGTGCGGAACTGGCCCCCCTCGCCGTTCCAGGCATTCGCCGCTCTGCTGGAAGTCCTGATCTCACTGAACATCGTGGGCGCGGGCGTGCGCGGGTTGCAGGTGTCGTATCACGACGAACGGGAGGAGTTGTCGCTCGCCAGTC
>JAGQQB010000692.1 GCA_020426425.1 Planctomycetaceae bacterium
GGTCGTACCCGACGCTGCCAGCGTCGGAGTCGTCTGTCGTTGGACTTCGCCAGTAATTTGCGGAACCTGCCACCATTCATCGGACGCACTCGACTGATCGCACCATTGCGATGGCCCACCGGCGCACACTACCCTGCCTGCTTCCCGCTTTGTCTGCAATTCGGAAAGAGGTTCCATGGCTGCGAGAAATGCGCGCATTGGACTGATCCTGTTTGGGATCTATCTCGTCATCTATGGGAGCTTTGTGCTGCTCAACGCACTCGCTCCGCAGTTGATGGAATCCACGCCGTTCGCCGGGGTGAATCTGGCGATTCTGTTTGGGTTCGGGCTGATCATTGCCGCCTTCGTCCTTTCGCTGCTGTATGGCTGGTTGTGCAGTGCGTCTGAAAGTGTCGCCGCTGAGCAAGCGACAGCTCAGAAGGAGACGCCATGATTTACGAACCGTCGATGCTGGCTGTGATCATCTTTCTCGGGTTCGTCGGGCTGACGATGGGCCTGAGCTTTTACCTGGGGGGCAAAGCGAAGTCCTCGGCAGGGTATTTCGCGGCGCATGGGCAAATCCCGTGGTTCATCAACGGGATCGCATTCGCCGGGGATTACCTGTCGGCGGCGTCGTTCCTGGGCATTTGCGGGATGATCGCCTTTTACGGGTACGATGGGTTCCTGTACTCCATCGGCTTCCTCGCCGGGTGGATCGTCGCCTTGTTTGTGGTCGCCGAACCGATGAAACGGCTCGGAAAGTTCACGTTTGCCGATGCGCTGAACGCTAAGTTTCAGTCGCGGGGCATTACGCTGGTGATTGGCATCAGCACACTGGTGGTGAGTGTGTTCTACCTCATCCCACAGATGGTTGGGGCTGGCGCGCTGATTACGCCGCTGCTCGGTTTTCCGCACTGGGCCGGTGTGCTCATCGTGGGTGTCACGGTGATCATCATTGTCGTCACTGCTGGCATGGTCTCCACCACCTGGGTGCAGTTTCTCAAAGGATCGCTACTCGTGCTGTTCAGTTTCGTGCTGACCATCATGATTCTGCAGCGCGGTTTTGAAGTGAAGAATGGCGGCATTGATGGTTACACATTCCGTGACTTCGGGCCGTATCCCTTCGACGATGTCGCTCCTGATGCGCAGGGGCAACTCGGCGTTGCCATTCGCGATCTGCCCGAGCTGAAAGATGCCGAGTGGCTGTGGGAATCGCAGGACTCTGTGACCATTCCGCAGTACCTCCGCAGCTCTGCCGGACTATGGTCGGTGCAGGGAACCGATGGTGGACAAATCATCTTGCGCGAGTGTCAAACGGTGGAAGCTCAGGGGGGGACCATCTTGGTCAACGGCCAAACACTCGGGACCAAGAAGGGTGAGCCGGAACTGCATCCGGTCGGCTACCTCAGCAAACTTCCCGGCGATGCAGAAAGCAGCGGCCCTCTCGGACCTCTCCAGTTCTTCAGCACGCTGCAAAAGAGCGAAGTCATCATCTGGAAGAAGAGCGATAATAAGAAGATCCCCGACCTCAAAGGGGTCA
>JAGQQB010000693.1 GCA_020426425.1 Planctomycetaceae bacterium
CCTCGACCGCGAATCGGGATCTCACGCAGCAACTGGCGACCGAGTCGCGGGATGCTCAGGTGGACATCGGGACGGCGCAAATCGGTGCTCAGGCGCGGATCGCCAGGGCGGCGGTGACCGAGGCGGAGAATCTCGTTGACGATGAGGCCGCGTATGCGGATGACATCGCTGATGCGCAGCAGGACTTCACCAAGTACCCCAGGTTGGTTTCCAGAGGCCGTCCGGGAGTTCAGGCTGATGTTCGACGGGTTTCGTCGAGAATTTGAGGGATCGCTTTGAGGCAGTAGTGAACCGGTCGTCAACGACAATTCAAACCGTCTGATTTCCCCTGCAAAACAGACAAGTGAATTCCCGGACGGCCTCTGATTTCCAACCTGAGTCGACGCAGTCGAACGGAGGCTGCTTGAAAAGCGGAAACCTCCATGGCCTGCGGCCCCCCTCGGTTGCAAAGCAACTGAGGCCACCCCGCATTTCGCATCTTTGCGGTAATGACGCGTGGAAAGCCTGTCACGTGTTTTCGACAATGCCCAGCTTATACAGGGCGGCCTGACCGTTGCCCCCTGGCCGGACAGGATGTGACAGTGCCAACAGTGAGAAGCGGGAGGATGCCCTTGCACATCTTGCCGTGACATCGTCAATAATCAGCGCTTGGTGTCAACCAGAACGGCTGCTGCTGGCAATGCTGTCTAACGTGGAGTCGGGCGGTAGCCCGAGCAATCAGTGAGTTGTTTGTCTCCAGCAGTACTTTCTCACACGGAACTACGCCATGAATAAGACACAGTCCGAGAAGCTCGATGGTCAGTGGGCGAAATACTCCGCCGCCGGTGGATTGCTTGAGATCGACGGCGATCCCATGAGCTCGGCGGAAGCGGCGAAAATTGCTCTTTCAGAGTTCAGCTCTGCAGAGATCGAGGTCATATTGCAAGACATGCGAACAATGATGGTAATCATGGAGGAACTAAAGAAGCCCGGCTCTCCCAAACCGGACGACATCCCCTCGCGGGGCTCAAAGCCGACACTCGTGGTGAGTGCGACCAGAGCAACAATAGTGAGATGGAACTGAGCGGACCAACGACTCGTGGAATTCGCAATCTCGTTCCCCAGGCATCCATGGTTCGTACTGAGACCTGTGGTCCGAATTAGTCATGGAGTTCAGTCGGGTGGCAACACTTGGCGTCAACTTCCCATCAAGAGGAGTAATAGCGGCGTCAGCGCGGTCACGAGGACCAGAGCGATGGGGTAGACCGCGGCATAGCTGGTCGCGGGGAGGCTAGAATCGCTGAGGGAAGTCGCCGCGCCGAGTCCAGGAGTCGATGTCATTGCGCCGCAAATGCCTCCGGCGGTCTCTAGCATTCCGATTTTGAGACAGTACCGTGCCACAAGTGCGCCCACGATCAGGGGCGTTGCCATAATGAGAATCGCGGCGACACACAAAGAAACACCATGCCGCGAGACGACGTCGACCAACTGACTGCCAGCCTGCGTTCCCGCCTGGGCAAGAAACAGTGCCAGCCCGA
>JAGQQB010000694.1 GCA_020426425.1 Planctomycetaceae bacterium
GGCTGACGATTCACGCCCGTGGTTTGCCGTCGCTGATTCACTTCATCGAAACCCGGGCGAATCTGTTTCGCATGGTGTATTTCCATCGCACCGTCAGGGCGCTGGACATCGCACTGGAGGAACTTTTCCCTGAGACCATGAGCCATCTCTTCCCAGGAAATCCGCTGGAGCATCTGGATCAGTATCGGTTGTTCACGGAGTCTTCGTTTCTGGTCGATGTGCAGCGCTGGCTGTACTCCGAAGATGCGACGCTGCAGGAACTTGGCGTGCGCTGGCATCGCATCCTGAGTCGCGAGGCCGGCTGGAAGATGTCCGTCGAACGCACGCTCAATTTCCACACCACCGCGGCAGAACGAATGACGATCTTTTCGGAGCCGCAACTTGTCCTCAATCGCGTGCGTGAGAAACTGCCAGCGGCGATTCGCGACATTCCGCTGAATATCGACGTCGCCAAACACTATCACCGCCCCAGTGGGCGCTTGCCAACCGGTGGGCAGAACCACCTGTACGATCCTGGCGATGGGACAACTCAGGAACTCAACGACGACGATCTGTTCCGCTCGCTCCCGGTCAGCTTTTTGATCTTCCGCATTTACTGCCAGACACACGAGCACGATGCCGAACTGAATTCGGCACTGCATGCCGTCCTGGGGCAGGCGATGGATGCGAAGACGAATATGTAGGGAGTGGGGAGTCGGTTGAGCGAGGGGTAGCGGCCTTTGCATGCATATGGTCGCCTGCACTTCCGATCCACTACCCACCGCCCACTACCAACGACCTGCCCTGACCAGCTACGTTACTTCCAACACGCAACAAGACGTTAGACGAGGAACTCACACCCATGGAATGGATTGGACGCTCAGCAGGGGAGATGCTTGCGGCCCTGGGAAACGGAACGGTCTCTGCAGAGGAACTTGCGCGGCAGCATCTGGCGCAGATTGAGCGGCATGATGCGTCGATCGGGGCATTTCTGGAGGTCTATGCCGACGAAGCGCTGCAGACGGCGCGGCAGGTCGATCAGCGGCGCGCGAGCGGCGAGGCACTCGGCCCTTTGGCGGGATTGCCGGTCGCGGTTAAGGACAACATGTGTCACCGCGACCATGTGACAAGTTGTGCCAGTAAGATGCTCGAATCGTTCGTCGCTCCGTACGACGCGGACGTCGTTGAACGTTTGCGGCAATCCGGTGCGGTCATTGTCGGGCGAACGAACATGGACGAGTTTGCGATGGGGTCGAGTTGCGAGAACTCCGCGTTCAACAAGACCACCAATCCGTGGGATCGGACGGCGACACCTGGCGGCAGCAGCGGCGGTTCGGCGGCAGCGGTCGCAGCTGGGATGGTGCCCGTCGCACTCGGTTCCGATACCGGTGGGTCGATTCGACAGCCGGCTGCGTTCTGTGGCGTGGTGGGGATGAAGCCGACGTATGGACGCGTGTCACGGTATGGACTGGTGGCGTTCGCCAGTTCCCTCGATCAGATTGGACCGTTCGCAACCGATGTGACTGGTG
>JAGQQB010000695.1 GCA_020426425.1 Planctomycetaceae bacterium
TCGCACCAGCGGAACATTATCGCGGCGAGCACATCGGCTTGGCGCAGCGTGCGGAACTGTATGTCATCGCACCGGCGACCGCGCATGTGCTCGGCCGGATGGCGCATGGACTGGCGGACGATTTGCTGACGACCCTCACGCTCACCGTCACGTGCCCAGTGCTGGTTGCTCCAGCGATGAACAATGAAATGTGGCGCAAGCCAGCGGTGCAGCGGAATGTGGCTCAACTAATCGACGATGGCATTCACATTGAAGGCCCTGCGGAGGGTTGGCTGAGCTGCGGTAACATCGGCCCTGGTCGGATGGTGGAGCCCGAAAGACTCGTGCAACGAATCGAAGAACTCCTGGCGCGGCCATGAGGCGTTATCTCACAATGGGCAGGGTGTGGAACTGGCCGCGAGGATTCAGGAGTTGAGATTCAGGAGTCAGGGAATTCGATAGCCGCAATGCCTTGACGTTGGTGTCGGCTGTCCATGTGTACGCGCGAAAGACAGTCATGCAACGCCGAAAACATGCACGCAAATTGATGCGGAATTCTCTATCATTAGGGCGGTAGGTTCGGCCGGATTGCCGTTCGCCAGTCAATGCAATGGATCAGCTTGTAACTGCCTCCAGAGGATGCGACACCATGTTTCAACGTCACTTGCCACTCTCATCCGCGTCGTCCCTGCTCGACCGCCGTACGTTGCTCGCCCGGGCGGGCATGGGTGCCGGGATGCTGGGGCTAACCGCGCTGCTGCAAAACGAAGGCTTGCTGGCAGATCAATTGGGAGACCGGGCGCTGCATCCTTTGGATCCGGTCGAGCCGCACTTCCCGGCCAAGGCGAAGCGGGTGTTGTGGATCTTCGTGAACGGCGGGCCGAGCCATGTCGACACCTGGGATTACAAACCGGCGCTCGCGAAGTGGGATGGGAAATCGATCAAGGAGTTCGACAGCAGCTTCAAAGACACGACCGGGTTCTTCAAGAATGCGGTCGGCGGTCTGATGCCTTCGCCGTTCGAATTCACTCCACGTGGCGAATGCGGCAAGATGGTGTCGTCGATCTTTCCGCATCTGGGGGAACATGTCGACAAGATGGCGTTTGTTCACTCCGGGTATACGGAGTCGAACAATCACTCACCGGCGTTGTTCATGATGAACTCCGGCACGCCGATGATGGGGCGTCCTTGCGTTGGCTCCTGGGTGACGTATGGACTGGGAAGTGAAAGTGCCAATCTCCCAGCGTTTGTGGTGATGAGCGATCCCAAAGGGCGCGGTCTGCCGAAGGGGCACGCGGCCAACTGGAGCGCGGGATTCCTGCCGGGCGTGTATCAGGGAACGCATCTCAAACCGACTGGTCCGCCGATTGATAACCTGGACCGACCGGCGGTGATGACCGACGCGGCGCAGCGGAATCAGCTCGATCTGCTCAAGCAGTTGAACGAACTGCATCGGGAAGAATTGCCGGCCGAATCGGAACTGGCGGCAAGGATCGAGAGTTTCGAACTCGCCTACAGGATGCA
>JAGQQB010000696.1 GCA_020426425.1 Planctomycetaceae bacterium
CGAATCAATTCGTGGTCTGTGTGCGGGGCGGCCTGTTTCATCGCCTGCTGATTCTCGATGCCGATACATTGGAACAAGTGCGAGAACTTGAGGTTGTCGAACACCGCAAACGATGGGACGAAGGCGCAATGTCTCCCGGAGTGACCGAAATCGCTGTTTCCCCACAGGGTGATGCGATCCTGACGTTCGGCAAGTACAGCGACAACAACTATCAGCTCACGTATTGGGAAGCCCCAGACTGGAAGCCGCAACGAGCACCGGAGTCAACGTTTCCTCCAATCGACATGGCTCGCGATCCAAGCATCTGGGGTATCGTCGGTAAGCGGGAGTTTGGCGTGTGGGAACCCAACCAATTCTCCGTGCGGGCAGTGAAGACCTGGGATCGCCCCGCTCTCGAAGCAGATGTCGAACGCACGCACATTGGTCGCTGCTCTATGGCGATCACCCAGGACGGCATCTGGGTTGCCACCGGCGGGCAAGATGGCCGCGTCGCCCTGTGGGATACACTCAACGGACGGGGGCCATTCTTCTACAGAGCGCATCTCAGCCCTGTGGTCGGCATGACGTTTTCTCCTTCGGGAGACACACTGGTGACCGCTGGCCAGGACAACGAAATCTGCATCTGGTCGCTCAGCGGTCACGCAGAAATGAAGACCTGGAAAGCACCGAAAACCCGCCGTACGACTGCGCGGTAGCAACATCCCCGTCTCTGTCGGTTCAGGGCAATCGAACTACAGCGCCCCAGCACAGAGCCGGTCCTGCATTTGTTCCCAGTCTTCGAAGCTGCAGATCACTTCACGGGATTTCGAGCCGTTGTAGTCGCCCACGATGCCGTCTTCGGCCATGTGGTCGACCATGCGGGCGGCGCGGCCGTAGCCGACGCCGAGGGCGCGCTGCAGCAGTGAGCAGCTGCCGCGGCCTTCACGCAGGACGATTTCAACCGCCTGTTGATACATCGCATCCCGATCGCGCGAACCGCTCGCATCGCCACCGTTGCCGGCGGCATTCTGAGCCGCGGCTGCGGCTGCCGTCGCCCGGGCGATCTCTTCGCTGTACTGCGGTTCGCAGTCGCTGAAGAAGTCGATCACGGACATCACTTCGTCGTCGCTGACGTACGCACCTTGAGCGCGTGAGAGCGTACTTGTGCCGGGGGCGAGGTACAGCATATCGCCGTTGCCGAGCAGTCGCTCAGCCCCCGATTCATCGAGCACCACGCGGCTGTCGGTGCGGCTCGACACCTGGAACGAGATGCGGGCTGGCAGGTTCGATTTGATCAGGCCGGTGATGACATCGACCGTCGGCTTCTGCGTCGCCAGGACCAGATGGATTCCCACGGCCCGCGACTTCTGAGCCAGCCGGATGATATGGGCTTCGACGTCTTTGCCGGAGGTCATCATCATGTCGGCCATTTCGTCGGCGACAATCACGATGTACGGCATGCGGTCGGGGATGCTGGCCGCTTCTTCATCGTCAGCTTCGATCCC
>JAGQQB010000697.1 GCA_020426425.1 Planctomycetaceae bacterium
GAACAGACCGACGGACTGATCGCGACGGCGGCGATCAGTTTGCTGGAGCAGCATCAGGCGAAACCGTTCTTCCTGGCGGTCGGCTTCTTCCGTCCGCACACGCCGTACGTCGCCCCCAAGGAATACTTCGGGCACTATCCTCCGACGGGCATCACGTTGCCGGAATTGTCCGTGGATGACAAGGCGCGAGAACCGGCGGCGGCTTATCAGAGTGCCAGAAAAGTCCAGGATACAATGGACGACTCTCTGCGTCGCGACGCGATTCAGGCCTATTGGGCATCGATCGAGTTCATGGATGCTCAGGTCGGGCGGGTGATGGCGGCACTCGAACGGCTCAAGCTGCGCGACAAGACCATCGTCGTCATGATTAGCGACCATGGGTACCACATGTACGAGCATGGTCTGTGGCAAAAGCTGAGCTTGTTCGAGAACTCCGCCCGGGTGCCGCTCATTATTTCAGCCCCCGGTGCCCAAGGGAATGGCCAGTCGACCGATGCTCTGGCCGAACTGGTGGACCTGTACCCGACACTGGCCGAAGCCTGCGGCCTGACCGCTCCTGACTATCTCGATGGGGTCTCGCAAGTGCCGGTGCTGAACGATCCCGCGCAGCATGTGCGCGAGCATGCGTTGACTCAGGTGCGTCGCGGTAAAGCCGATGGCTACAGTCTGCGGACGGCACAGTATCGCTATACGCAGTGGAACGAAGGCCAAGATGGCGAGCAGTTGTTTGATTTGAAAGCCGATCCCGGCGAGACCACGAATTTGGTCGACCGACCGGAACACGCGGCGATGATCCGCCAACTGCGTGAAACCATTGCGACTGAAGCGGCACGGTAGCGCGGCCGAGATCGGTGAATCCAAGTGAGAACGGTTTTCGCTCGGCCGCGAGGAATCGGGATTCAGGATTCAGAGACTCCCTCGACCAAGTTTCCGCATGACGCCTTCCAGCCGACGGCGCAGGTAACCTTCCCACTCCCCATCACCAACTCCCCACTCCCTATGAACGGCACTTACTCTCCCACGCTGGCGCACGAAAAAGTCCTCGATGCCAGCACGGTGTCGGACCGGCTCAGTCGCCGGGACTGGTCGATTCGGCGTGGTCGGCTGACGGAAGGACTCTCGACCGGGATTGAAGTGGTTGAGTTGTGCAATGGAGCGCTGACGGTGTCCGTGCTGCCGAGTCGCGGTATGGGGATTTGGAAGGCATTGCTGGGAGACATTCCGGTCGGTTGGGCGTCGCCCGTTCGACAGCCAGTGCATCCTGCGTATGTCAATTTGCAGTCGCGGAATGGACTCGGGTGGCTGGATGGATTCAATGAACTGGTCTGCCGTTGCGGTCTCGCCTTTAATGGGCCGCCAGGAACCGATGCCGAGAATCCGAGTCCGATTGAGAACGCGATCACGCTGCATGGCAAGATCGCGAACATTCCCGCCCATTCAGTCGCGATGCAGGTGTGCGCCGAAGACGACGCCATC
>JAGQQB010000698.1 GCA_020426425.1 Planctomycetaceae bacterium
AGGGGCGTGCGAAACTGGTGGTGCTTGGTGTAAACGATGGCGATCTGACCGCCGCTGACGACTGCGTGTCCAACGCGAGTTGTACCACCAACTGCCTGGCTCCTATGGCCAAGGTGCTGGATGAGACCTTCGGCATCGAAAAGGGTCTGATGACCACGGTGCATGCCTACACCAACGACCAGAAGACGGCCGATCAGATCCATAGCGATCCTCGTCGCGCCCGGGCTGCTGGCGTGAACATCATCCCCACCTCGACCGGTGCTGCTTCCGCCGTTGGCAAGGTGCTGCCCAGTCTGAATGGCAAGCTGACCGGCATCTCGCTGCGAGTCCCAGTACCTGTCGGTAGCGTCACCGACCTCGTCGCCGTGATGAGCAAGGACGTCACAGATAAAGAAGTGAATGCTGCAATGCAGGCCGCTGCTGAAGGGCCACTCAAAGGCATTCTGCAGTACGTCACCGATCCGATCGTCTCCAGCGACATCGTCCGTAACCCGCACAGCAGCATCTTCGATGCGAGCTGGACCCAGGTGATCGGCGGCAACTTGCTCAAGGTGCTCAGCTGGTACGACAACGAGTACGGCTACTCGAACCGGACCGCCGACCTGATCTCCAAGTTGGCGAAGCTGTAGGCCAATCGAAACTGATGATCTCAGAACCGCAGTCGGTGTCAGGCCGACTGCGGTTTTCTGTTGAATACCTGTTCATATCAAGTGTTGCTGATGCGGTGGAACTGCCGGAGGCCGATTCACCAGTGAATCCATGGCGTCAACCCCGAAATCTGGATTTGCTCCAGCAAAATCGGGCACAGGCGGATCGCTCTGGACTTCTTTGGCGAGTAGCCCCAGAATTCCCGATCACTTGATTCACAGGTCATTCGACCGCAGCAGCAATTCGCTGAGTCCCATTTCCATGACGAATTCTCCCGCTCCCAGTCTGCAGGCGATTCGGCAGTATTTGCCGGTGATCGCACCGTCGATGCTCAAGTGCGATTACGGCAACTTGCAGCGCGATGTCGCGCGGCTGGAACAGGCAGGGGCACAGCTACTGCATTTGGATGTGATGGACGGGCACTTTGTCCCCAATCTCTCCTATGGCCCGATGGTGATTGAGCGGATGCGTGAGTGCACCCAGCTCCCCTTCGACGCCCATTTGATGATCTCCGATCCCGCCCAGTACCTGGACGAGTACGTAAGGGCCGGATGCGAGTGGATCACATTCCATATTGAAGCGGTTCCGGAACCTGTCGACCTGTTGCGGCGAATTCGCGCCGCCGGTTGCGGTGCTGGACTGGCGCTGAATCCTGGTACTCCCGCGACAGCCGTCGAAGCTGCTGTCGGTGAGTGCGATCTGCTGCTCGTGATGAGCGTGGAGCCTGGATTCGGCGGCCAGAAGTTTCAACCGCAAGTTCTCCCCAAAGTTCAACAGCTGCGTGAGATGTTTGGTCCCGAAGTTCTGCTGTCGATCGACGGCGGCAT
>JAGQQB010000069.1 GCA_020426425.1 Planctomycetaceae bacterium
ACAGCGTCGGCATGCCGCGATCGAGTGTGAGGTAATGCAAGCCCACATCGATCAGGAACCGCAACCGGTGCGTCGCCTCATGCAGCAAGTCGCCCGCGATCTTCTGCTGCTCTTTGTTGAGCTTGAGTTGTTCGAGGAATTCCAAGACCTCGTTGAGCGGCAGACGTGAGGTTTGCGGCAGGGTCATCCCGCCCAGTCGCACTGCGGCGGCATCATCACGTACGCGGTCGCCGCCGCAAACCGAGCAGGGCTTCTCGCCAATCAGATCCTGCAGTTGCAGTCGATAGCTGTACGAAACGCGGGCGGCTTCTTCGATCGCAGGGTACAGTCCCTTGTATTGTAGTTTCGCCGGTGCCGAACTGCCCGGCAACGTCACCTCGATCCAGCGTTCGCTGCCGTACAGCACCAGTCGCTGATGCCGTGAGTCGAGTTGGTACCAGGGGACATCGAGCGGGATGTCGAACTCGCGTGCGAACGCCTCCAGGAAGGCTCGGAAGGCGTCGTTCTTACGAGGATCGGGCCAGGCAGAGACCGCCCCGGCCAGCAGCGATGCTTCTGGACTCGCAATCAGCACCGCCTGATTCGTCCCGCGTTCCGTCCCCAGCCCTTCACACGCCGGACACCAGCCCAACGGACTGTTGAACGAAAAGTTCTGGGGCGAAAGCTCTTCAAACGTGCGGGACATCAGGGTGCAGGACGGACGATGGAATCCGGAAAAGGAGGATGATAGCCCCTATGTGCGGAGTTTCCGAGCGGGTGGCGCCTCTCCCATCGTCGCCCAGGAAGCACGAGACATTTTGGGCACGCGCTTCCCGGCTGGGGCGCCGTTTGGGAATCCACTGTGATGGTGATCGTCGCGTCTGTTGGACCCCGCAGATGCTCGAAGTGTCTCCTTCGGTCAGGTGGGCGCCGGTGGTCAGTTCTGGCTGCTCGGTCCTCGGCGAGAATGACGCAACGGTGAGATCTCCTGGGGTGGGGACCTCACCGTTGGCGATGAATTCGTAGCTCACGTGTGGCCTGTAGGCCAGAAACTAAGCTGGGGGTTACGACAGCAGTCCCTTGGATTCGAGGTAGGCGATCACTTCGTCCGCAAGGTCATCAATCCCCTTTGAATCGGAGTCAAGCACCAATTCGGGGGTTTCTGGAGCTTCGTAAGGCGCGTCGATGCCAGTGAACCCCTTGATTTCGCCAGCGCGGGCCTTCTTGTACAGCCCCTTGGGGTCGCGGCCTTCGCAGGTTTCCAGGGAAGCCTGGACGAGAATTTCGATGAACTCTCCTTCGGGCAGCAACGCGCGAACGAGGTCACGGTCTTCACGGTACGGGGAAATGAATGCAGTGCTGGTGATCAGGCCAGCATCGGCGAACAGCTTGGCGACTTCACCAATACGACGGATGTTCTCCGTCCGGTCTTCTGCCGAGAAACCGAGGTTCTTGTTCAGGCCCATGCGGATGTTGTCGCCATCGAGCAGGTACGTGTGCTTACCGATCGCGTGCAGTTTGTGGTCGACCGTGTTGGCAATGGTGCTCTTGCCGGCGCCGCTCAGGCCGGTGAACCACAGGACGCAACCTTTGTGCCCTTTGAGCTTCTCGCGGTCGTCCGAGGAGACTCGGTGATCGTGCCAGGTAACGTTGGTAGCCTTCTGTTCCGCCATTGCTCGAAATCCTGCAGCGTGATGCTGTCTAAAACGTGGGGAGATGTGTGTGGTCGCGTGACCGCCAGTGAAGGTGGGCATCCTAGAGGATGGGGCTGCTGAGTCAACAGCGTTCACTGGGCGGGGGAAGCTCGACGTCCCAGAGCGTCAACGCTGGTAGGGCTGCCCGCCGAGTAATTCGCGATGAAGTCGGACCCTGGCCTGCGATGCGCGCATAAGAAAACCCCGGGGTGTCGATGTGCAGGATGGCTTGTGGGAGAACTGAAGGCAGAGTGGGAAGACTGCGTCCAGAAACCTGCAACAGGCGACACAACCGGGGTTTCGGCTGGGGTCGAGGGAATGAGATAGCGAATAGCATGCCAATGAGTTTCGGCGCCCGAGGAATTGTGAGAAACTAGGGGGAACGCTGCCTTTCAGGGCTTGAAACTGACGGATTACTCGATGTAAGATCTGCAAATCAGCGCCGAGAGCGCCGAAAATAGTCAAGATCTGGGCGCTGTGAACGTTCGACACTCACTCCCGTTTCTCCTCGCAGGCTTCTCCATTGTGTATGGATTGGCCGTGCTGTGGTACGTCCCAACCCAGCCTTCTTTGGGGTTGCATGGGATGTTGGTCAATCCAAACCTGAGCGCCGAACGCGGTGTCGAGATCGTCGATGTGCGCGAGTCAGGTCAGGCGAAGCCGCGCTGGCCGATTGTGGGGGAGCGAATCGTTCAGGTGGGCCCGATTTCCGTACGCAACTTCCACGATCTGCTGGCGGCGAATAGTCAGCTCCGGCATCTGGTCGTTGATCCGGGGGGCCAGATTGAGTTTGGAGTCGACCCCTCTGAAGATGCCCAGTACGCAAATCGACATGTCGTCGAGTTCCCCGACCGGTCACGACTTGTGCGCGTGTGGGTGGAAGATGATGACGGGGCGATGCAGGCGACATGGGTTCCGCTGGTCGGGCAGCCAGCATTTGGAGTCTCGTTGTCGCTGTTGTGGTTTGGCTTGCAGATGCTGGTCGTGCTGGCGGGCGTGCTGGCCTGCTGGTATCGGCCCTTCGATTTGCCGGTTCGGGCCTTCCTGGTGCTGGCCGCGTTGGGGCTGATGGCGTTTCTGGGCGGCAATCACTGGTGGGTGGTTTCCGAAAACTTGTGGTTACTCATTCCATTCGTCATCGCCGGAGTCTTCCTGCCTGGTGCGCTGGCGCATTTCGCCATGGTGTATCCGGTTCCCAAGGTGATGGTCAGTCGGGCGCCAGGGTGGTGTCGGCTGCTGATTCTTGGGCCAGGAACAGTCGGGGTGGTGCTGCTGAGTGGTTTGATCCTTGGCAGCCGTGTGATGGGAGGCGACTGGGGGAGTGGCCCCTACGCTCATACGCTGGAGCGATTGACCAGCAATGTGTCGTCGCTGTCGCTCCCCATCCTGAGGATCCTGGTCCTGGGGTATCAGTCGCTCTTCGCGGCCTATTTTGTCTTTGCGGTCTGGCTCCTGTGGGGAAGCGTGCAGCAGGCCCGCAGTCCAGTGGAGCGCAGTCAGGCCCGCACGCTGTTTTCCGCCGCGTCCTTCGCTCTGGTCCCATTGGGATACTCCTACTGGTTGTCGATCGTCGATCCCTCAGGCTTCGCGCTGGGGGGCGGTCGCGTGCCGATCTTTCTGGCCAGTCTGGCGTTCATGCTGGCGTACGGGATCGGCATCGTCCGGTACAAGCTGCTGCTCATCGATCAGATGCTCAGTCGCGGCGTATGGTACTACGCGGTCAGCGCCGGAATGGCGATCGCCTTGAGCGCGATCATTGCCATCGGAAGTGTCAACGCGCTGCATCAGGATCTATCGCTGTTTGGCCAAGCCGTTCCCATGGTCCAGGTGCTGATGCTCTCCGTCCTGGTGCTCATTTGGGGCCGCGATACCGTGCAGCGCTGGCTGGATCGGCGATTCTTCCGCGAGAAGTACCGGCTCGATCGGGCGCTTCAGCGCATGGACCGCGTTGTCTCGAATGTATTTGAACGGGAGGCCGTTGCTGAGAGTCTGCTCAATTCCTGCTGCGACGTATTGCAGGCGGAACATGCGGTGTTATTCGTGAGGAAGGGGCAAGGAAATCAATTCCGCCTGCTGGCATCGGTGGGGCGGACAGATTGCCCGCTGCAGATTCACCTCGACAATGAAACACTCCAGGCATTGGCGGAAGACAGCTTCCTGCAACGGATTCCCAGTGGTCAGTCTTCATCGCAGGTTCAACTGCGCAAGTTGAACTCACAACTGCTGTACGGTATGGAACTGGATGGAGCACTGACCGGCATTCTGGCGCTTGGGCCGAAACACAACGGGGCAGCCTATGTCGCAGAAGATGTTGCCTTCGCGACCGCGCTGGGACGCATGACATCTGTGGCCCTGCATTGCGCAAAGGTTCACGAAGAAGTCGGTCGACTGAACGACGACTTGCAGCTCAAGGTGGAGAAGATCTCCGAACAGGAACGACAGATTCTCGCCCTGCAGTCCGAACTCTCGGCGCTGTCGATGGGGGATCCCGCTCCACTGGTGGTCAGCGTTGGGCAGGACGAATTCCATCGCGGCGGCATCAAGGGGTCGAGCCCTGCGATTCAACGGGTCCTGGAGACCGTTCGCAAGGTCGCGCAGAGCGAATCGACCGTGCTCATCCGTGGAGAAAGCGGTACCGGGAAGGAATTGCTGGCGAAGGCGATCCATGAGAATAGTTCGCGGCGCAACGGTCCACTGGTGACCGTGCATTGCGCCGCGCTTAGTCCGGCACTCCTGGAAAGCGAATTGTTTGGCCATGTAAAAGGGGCGTTCACTGATGCGCGGGAAGACAAGGTGGGACGCTTCGCATTGGCGAACGGCGGGACGTTGTTCCTGGACGAAATCGGGGACGTCTCGTCCGATGTGCAGGTGAAACTTTTGCGTGTGCTGCAGGAACGGACCTTCGAGCCGGTCGGTGGCACGCGGTCGCAATCGGTCGATGTGCGATTGATCACAGCCACCCATCAGAACCTGGAAGAACTAATCGTGCATCAACAATTCCGGGAGGATCTGTTCTATCGGCTCAACGTGATCAGCGTGACGCTACCGCCGTTGCGGGAACGGCAGGAAGACCTGTTCGAACTCTCGCGACACTTCCTGCAACAGGCCTGTCAGAAAACGGGTAAGTCGATTCGTGCCATCGATGCGGCCGCATTCGAGTTGTTGCAGGCGCATGCCTGGCCGGGAAACATTCGTGAGCTACAGAACGTGGTCGAGCGAGCGGTGGTCCTGGCGGAGACCGATCGTATCGAGCCGCACGATTTGCCACCCGAAGTCCGCTCACGACGTGTTCTCTCTCCCTCAAGAACCGTGACTTCACTGGTGCCAGCGCAAACGGCACTCAGGCATACTGCTCCTCCCGTGGGCGAGGATGAAGTCGCCGCACTGGAGATGGCGCTGGTGGAATGTGGCGGCAACAAGGCCGAGGCGGCGCGGAAACTGGGGATGCCGCGGAGCACATTCTTTAGCAAACTCAAGAAGCATGGTTTGGGGTAGTTGAACGTCCCAAACGCACGCAGGCGAGACCGCCGTGAAGCCGCCCCGCCCGGTTGAGTTGAATGTCTAATCGCGATGCGAGACCTGAGGACCTCAGTTCTCGTCGAACTCGGTCTCCAGCAGTTCTCCAGCAGCCTTGTATTCTTCCATGGCCTGCACCGTCCGTGAGAGTTTGAACTCTGGACCGGCGGGGAAGTATTGAACGTCGTCCCGCAGGTAATAAGCGGAAGGGAGTGTCTGCCCACCAATGTTTGTCTGGCAACCACAACTCAGGACGAGCGACGCCAGCATGCCACTCAGGAGCAGTCGAGGCGATGGTTTGGTGAAGCGTGAGACGTTCATGTCAGTGCTCGTCCGCTGGGGAATGTCGACCAATGTCGAGGTAAGTCAATGGGCAGTCTGCGTGGGAAGGTGTCCGCACTATCTCTGTTCATCGACCGCTACAGCCGGTCTCTTCAGTAGAATTGACAAAATCCCTACAATCGAACCGTTGATGCGAGCACGGCCCATCACGAGGGGGAGGCGGGTTGCCCAAACCGGACTTTCCCTAACTTGCGCTAGCCGCTACAGTTTCGCCATTCTCGGAGAGATCGCCGGCCGTTGATGGGCTGGGAAGCTCAGGATTTCGGCGGATTGTGCCGGGAGATTCGTGTGGGAAATCCCTGCGAACAGGAAAGGATTCCAGATGTCTGTTCCCCCATTTCGCTTTGTACATGCGACCTGTTTGTCGCTGGATGAACCTCTGTGTGGATTGTCCCCTGCGCTGCAGGGAGAACCGCGTCAATTCGCGGAAGATGCGACACTGATCGCCTGGGAACGCATCCTCGACTTATGCATTGATTCGCATGTGGAGTGCCTGCTCCTCACGGGCAACTGTTTCGCCCAGGGTTCTGGGAGCCTGCGCGCCCGGGTAGCGCTTGAACGAGGGTTACGTCGGCTCGATGAAGCGGGGGTTGACGTCTTCATTGTGCCCGGTCCCCAGGATCCGCTCTCTGCCTGGAAGCGAGATTTGAAATTGCCGGGACGCGTGGTGGTGCTGGGAGACGAAACCGCTGCTCCACGATTCATCACCCGAGATGGTGAAGTTCTAGCCTCGGTCCGGGTGATCGCGTCTGCCGATTCCGATGAAGCCGACTGGTCCGCTCAGGGCCCAGCGGCATTCGATCCAGTGAAAGCTCCGTTCCATATTGGACTGGTGCCCGCGGGAACGCCAGTGGTGTGGCAGCAGCATCATCCTGAGACGGTTGATCGTCCCGATGTCTCCCGCGCGGCGGTGACATTGATTCGTGCGGCGATGGAATCGGGCTGTGACTATCTGGCGCTCGGCGCGGGACATCGCGCGACGCATGCATTCACTGGCGGCGTGGCTCATGATCCCGGACCGGTGCAATCGCTCAATGCTCGACTCACCGGTCCCTGTGGCGTGAGTGTCGTTGAGGTGCTCAGCAGCGGAGAGACCCGCATCGCCCCCAGCACCGTCGCACCAGTGCGCTGGGAGTCGCTCGGAGCGGAACTGACGGAAGAGACCACCTGGGAAACGCTCGTCGAGCAGATGTCGTTGACGCTGCTGGACCGTGAACCGGACTCCGACGATGAGCTTTGGATCATCCGCTGGAAGCTGCGTGGGCATGGCCCGTTGATCAAGGAACTGCAGTCGCAACGGACGCAGCGGGAACTGGCGGATCTGATCGAAGTGGAAGTTGCCGGACATCACGAAACGCGGCGAGTGCATCAATTCCTGCGCGAGCCACACTGGGATCTGCTGCGTGCTGCCGAAGAAGATTCCCTCACACGCACGTACATCGACATTGTGGACGAGGCAGGAGCCGCAACAGCCGATGCTGTCCGTGGCGAGCTCCTGAATCTGGATTGGGGGACAGGCACACAACGCCGTGTGCTGGCTCACCTGCTGGACGAAACATCAACTGAGGAACTGCTGGCGGACGCGAAGTCGGCTGGTCTGGTCTGGTTGACATAGACTCAAGCGTCAATGCCGCGCGGGCCGCTCGGTATTGATGGACGCCCACTCTCGATTTCGCCCGCACGAAATCTAGAGCGGAGACAACTCGAAGTCCTCCGCCGCGCCCGCACGTGGTGGGGCATGTGACTGCGGAGTCAGTCACCCGACAATCCAACTTTGGGTAGACCCAGATGAGAATTCGAGAACTCGAAATCGACCGCTTTGGCGTGTGGCAGGATGTCAGCCTGTCACTCGATCCTCACGGTGTGACGGCATTCTATGGTCCGAACGAGGCGGGCAAGTCGACGCTGATGCGCTTTGTGCGCGGCGTGCTGTTCGGATATCAGCCGCAGGACGAGCGGACGCCTGGGCCACATCCCACGACTGTGTCGTGCGCCGGATCGCTCGTGGTGACGCATGAAGGACAGGACTATGTCCTGCGTCGTGTCTCGACCAAAGGGACGCGCGGGCAATTGGAGATCAACGGCCGCGCTGTCGCCGATCACGATCCTCTCATCGAGCAGATTCGTGGTGAAGCGAGCGAATCGCTGTTTCAAAATATCTTTGCCATTGGGCTGAACGAATTGCAGCAGTTGGCGACGCTCAGCGGCGAAGAAGTTGCTCAGCATGTGTATGGCCTGTCGCTGGGGCCAGACGGGCAACGGATTCTGCGGACGCAGACGGCACTGTCACAGGAGCGGACGAGACTGCTGGGCGAAGATCAGCGCAGCGGCGAGATCAATTCACTGCTCAAGCAGCTGGAACAGATCGACCGAGAGATTGCCAAGACGAGTGCCCCCACCGAACAACATGCACAACTGCAGCAGCGGCGTTTGGAACTGGAAGAGAACATCGCGACCGACAAGCGTCGGCAACGTGATCTGCAACAGGCGCTGCGTGGGCATCAGTTCATTCAGCGCGCATGGGTGCCGTGGAGTCGCGAACGGGATCTGCAACGTCAACTCAAGGCGCTGCCGGCGTTTGATCTCTCGCCAGAAACGCTGGAACGCTTTGACGAACTCGACCTCGAGCTCGCTGAGGTGGAAGGGACCCGGCGACGTCTGCTGGAAGATGCCCGTCGGCTGAAGAAGCAGTCGGACGACATTCGCACGCGGCCCGAGTTCGAAGAGCATGCCTGTCGCATTCAGAATCTGTTCGATCAGCGCGACAAGATGCAGGCGATCGAACGTCGGCTCGCCGAGGGCACCTCGCCTGTCGTGAAGCGGCAACCGGTTCCTGAAGTCCAGCCACTGCTGAGCCGCATTGATGCACGCTGGACCACCGATCAACTCGAACGACTCGACACGTCGCCCAATCAACTCAGCCGGTTAATGCGACAGGCTGATGGATATCGAGCCGCACTTCGGAAACGGGGACGCATTGTTAAACGGTACAAACAGCGATCCGTCTACGCCCAGCGCAAGCAGAAGGAGTGGGAACAGCGTGTGAAACTGTTGGGGACGGAGTCGCCGCCGGAGGCCCGCAAACAGTTGCAGAAGCGGATCGCTGAACTTGAAGAACTCGGCAAGTTGCGAACGCGTCGCGATCAACTGTCACAGGCGGCTCATTTTTTAAGCGGCCCGGCGATGTCTCGCGTTGTGGGGCACGAGCTACCGCCATTCTTCTGGACGGTCCTCTGGTTCTTCGCCGCCGGGGGCATCGTGCTGCTGGCCTGTGGCTTGTATGCTGCCGGTCACAACTACGAAAATATCGTGCGGGGTGATTGGACCGCCGCGCTGGTGGGCGCCATCTACGGCTTGATGGGGTTGTCCGCATTGGCGCTGGCGTACACGATGCGGCAACACTTCACGTCGCAGGAAGTGCGCATCAGCGGCGCTGGCAACGAACACGAACGGCTGCAACAGGAACTCGAAACGATCGACGAAACGATCCGCGGTCTCACCCGCAGTGATGCACTTCGGCCGGCCCTCTCGCAGTCGGTCGCACGTTCGGGAGAAACGGAACCGGTCTCTGATCGTCAGTTGCTGGCGCGGCTGCGGCAGGAACTGGCCGATCTGCAGGGACTCGAAGAACTCGGACAACGTGTTGAACGTATGCGGAAGAAACTCTCCGGAATGCGTCAGCAACTGCAGGACGTACAGAAGGGAGTTTCGCGCAGTCGTCGCGAATGGGGCGAACTGTTGCGCGGTCTGGGGATGCAGGAGTCGCTCAAGACCGAACCCGCGATTCGTACGTTTGCTCAACTGACGGAAGCCAAATCGCTCTGGCAGCAGGGACAGCAGACTGTGGTGCCGACGGTCGATCGGGATCGTGAGGATCTCGAGGAGTACCGGCAACAGGTGGAAACGCTCGGGGTGAAATTGCATGGCGCTGGTTACCGCGTGCGGGACTACTATCGCGATGTCGCCGACTGGGAACAGGAAGTTCGGGCCATCGCCGAGCGGCGTCGCGAGCGACTGCAACTGCGGAAGTCGGCGAAAGAAAAGAAGGTGGAGGCCGATCGGCATCTGGACCGGCTCAAGCGATTGCAGCAGCAACGGACTGCGTTGCTTGCTCGGCTGGGTGTCTCCAATCGCGATGAAATCCAAGAGCGTCTGGCAATGCTCGAGCAACGATCGGGACTGGAACGCAAGATTCAGGATGTCCGTTCCGAACTGATGCGACTGGCTGAAACCGAACCGGAACTGGCGATCGTCGACGACCACTTCCGCGACTTCAGCGAAGATGACGCGAAGCGGTCGATCGAGAAGGCACGGTCCGAACTGAGCGAAGTCGAAGCCAGCCTCGAACTGTGGCATGAAGAACTCGGCAGGGTGCGTCAGGAACTGCGGGAAGTGGAAGATGACCGGCGGCTGACCTCACTGCGGTTCGATCGCGTACAAGTGATGGCCGCGATCAAAGCGGCGACTGATCGCTGGTGCGCGACACGACTGGCCGACGACCTGGTCGGCTCGTTGCGGGAACGCATCGAAAAGGGCCGACAACCCAGGACCCTCAAGCGCGCATCCGAGTATCTGCAGGATCTCACGCTCGACCGGTACCAGAACATCTGGACGCCACTGGGTGAACGGACGCTGGTAGTCGATGACGATCAGCACAAGTCGTTGCGCATCGATCAGCTCAGCAGCGGCACCCGAGAACAGGTGTTCCTCGCGATTCGCCTGGCGATGGTCGATGGTCTGTCCGAACAAGGCATGGAACTGCCACTGGTGCTCGACGATGTCACCGTGAACTTCGACCAGGTGCGCTCGGAAGCAGCGGTCAAGACATTACTGCAGGCGGCGGAAGAAGGACAGCAGATCATGCTGTTCACGTGCCACTTGCATCTGATGCATCTGTTCCAGAACAACGGTGTCGAGCCGGTTTGTCTGCCGGGGCACGCACCGCTGGTCGGTTCGTGAGTTCGCATTTCGTGACTGGATCAGGTCGTGTCGCCAGATGGCGCAACGATTGATTCCCTTCCCCTGTTGCGGGCATCTTCGTGGTTGATGACCAACTCCCTAGACAACTCGGGTAACGTGCGAGCCTGGCTAATGCCGGGCCTGCTGCTGCTGTCGCTGGCAGGTTGTCACCTTGCGCGGGAACGGTCTGTCACAAACAACGGTTTGCCAGACCGATACGCCATCGAACTCGGGCAATTGATCATCCGCTCTGATGTACCGCTGCAGCGTGATGAACCGCTCTTGGACGAACTCCAGGATCTGCGGGAAGAAATCATCGCCACTCTGGAGCTCAATTCCCCCCGGCGTCCGGTCGTGGTGCATCTATTTGCGAACGAGGAGCATTACACCAAATACATGCGGGCGGCGTTTCCGAACCTGCCGCCACGGCGGGCGTTTTTCGTTGGCTCTCCCACCGAACTGGGCGTCTACGCTTTCTGGGGCGACAACGTAGAAGAGGACCTGCGGCATGAATACACGCACGGAGTGCTGCATGCCTCACTCAAGACAGTTCCCCTGTGGCTCGATGAAGGACTGGCTGAATACTTCGAGACCACGCGCGGCGGGAGTGGTCGCCTCCATCCAGAACACGCCCGCCGCCTGGCCCTGGCTGTGAGCAACGGCTGGCGTCCCGACCTGTCCCGGCTGGAGAAACTGGAAGATGTCGCCCAGATGCAACGGGCCGACTACCAGGAATCCTGGGCCTGGGTCCACTACCTGCTGCACGAAGCCCCCGATGGCAGTGAAGTGCTGGTGGACTACTGCCAAGAACTCGCCCAAACCAGCAATCCGCCCCAATTCGAAACCCAACTCCGCCCGCTCTTCCCCGATGCGGAACTGCGACTGACTAGCTACATCACCATGGTACTGCGTACGGAATAGTTCGTTGCATGTGAGCAGTAATACCAGGGCAATCGCATGTCGAGGTGAGTGTTTGGACCAAGTTTTGCATCGTTTCGATTTTGGTCAAGGGGGGATTTTGTTTTCCTCGGGATGCGTGGTTACTCAAGGAGGCGATTGCAAAATGAACAATGGGTACTTTGAATTTCTTGCACACTTCGTCGAACTCACCGATCCTCGGAAAGATCGTGGCAAGAATCATCAGTTGCTTGATATGGTGGCTTTGGCCTTGTGCGGCACCATTTGCGGGGCGAACAGTTGGGCGGATATTGAACGCTTCGCGCGGGCGCATCAGGACTGGTTCGAGC
>JAGQQB010000006.1 GCA_020426425.1 Planctomycetaceae bacterium
GTCGTTTTGCAAAAGATTCACATGCGCCGAACCAGTCACATTCAGGGCTGTGTTCTGAATGGTGCTGTACGAATTGGGATTCGCGACCGGCGGAGTGTTCGCACTACTCGCGACCGTGAGTGACACACTCTCCTGATCATCCTCACTGAGAACTCCGTTATCCGGGTCGGAGTCGGGATCGGGATTGTCGCTGCGAAAGATCTCGGCCACACGGTTGATCGTCTGTCCCGCCGTTCCCGCATTCACACGATACGTCACATGCAACGTCTGGGTCGTCGCTGCATTCATTACGCCAATGCTCCATACACCAGTGCTGTCATTCCACGTTCCTTTGGTGGCACTGGACGAGACGAATGTCAGACCGCTCGGGACCAGCGACTGAAGTTGAACGCCAGATGCCAGAATGTTGGCATCGGTGTTCTCCACCTGAATTACGTAAGTGACAAAGTCACCTTCGTCAGCGGTCGTTTGGCTGACCGTGATTCTGGCTTCCAGATCAACAGGTTGCGTCAGGAATACGATCCCCTCATAGTCACCGCCCACAGGCATCTGCCCCACCAGCGTCGCCGCACCAGTCGACTTGTTGATGGTCCACACGCGGTTGGTCAGACCACTGGAGTTCCCTGTGGTCCCCCAAAGGTTTCCATTCTCGTCGGCGCTCAGCCCTTCCATGTCAGTAATGTTCGTGCCGAACAGGCCGATGTCTGTTACTGCACCCGTCAACGGATTGATTCGAATCAGTCGACTCGCCATCGTCGCATAGAGATTCCACTGCGATGGATTTGACGGATCCGGCGCCCACGTGATGTCATCAATGGAAGCCCCAACGCCAGCCGCCACGGTATCGACCAACAGGTACCCGGTTCCGCCAAATGCTGTCGGATCGTACGCTCCGGTCGCCTTGTTCACCTTGAATAGAACGTCAGGCGAAGAACCTGTGGCGTGAACAGCCCAGATTTCTCCGGTTTGGGGATGGATTCCGAGGCTGACAACCTGATTGAGCGAGTGTCCTCCGACTGTGCCGAAACTTCCCAGCACATTCACGGTTCCGTTTTCCAGGTCAACAATTCCAAATCGGTCGTTGTCTGACGCATAGATGTTTCCGGTCGTCGTATCGCGAACGAGTGCCTCCACATTGAACGTATTAGTCATCGGCCCCAAGACAACGGCCGTCGCAGTATTCGTGCGGTCGGTGAGCTTGATCACTTCATCGGTCTGATCAGAGATCAGGAACGCGGCAATCGGCTCGGCGAGAAGGCCGCCCCACCGCTGCTGCATTTCGCCTGAAATCGTGACCATCGCTTCGATCGACCCGATCTGCAATTCGAGCACCCAGTTGCCAGACAGCGACTCATGCCCTGTGTCATCCGTGCTGGCAGCGATGTCGGCGCCGGTCAGATCGGCGAGCAATTGCGCAGGGATGGCTCCACCTTCACCTTGCGCGAAGTTGCAGCCATACACCAGGATGTCGGCCGAGTCACTCAGATGCGATCCCAGCAGTTGCAACTGATCAGCATAAACGTCCTGCATCGAGTCCAACGTCAACAAGGAAGATCCAAGTCGCAACTGCCCCTGTTCCCCATGCGAAATCAGGTGCACGGCGTCGATATCCATCCGACCAGCAAGAGTGTCATTGATCTGCTGTAGCCCGTCGCTCTCGCGATCCAGGAAGTAGACCTCTTTCCCCCCTTCGCGGAGCAGTTCGGCGACGAGTTCCTGATAGTTGCCGACCCGTTTGTCGACGAACACCACTTCGGTTCGTGCCGCAGCCTCAAACGTTTCGACCGTCAGGTCCGCCGTCTCCATAGGCGACACATCGGTCGCCGGCGCGAGCGGATCATCCACCGGTTGCTCAGGCGCCAATGGTGCATCGGGGACACCGTCAAACAGGATGCGGTCCTCGAGTTGCTCCCGCAACGATTCCTGGACCTGTGGACGACGCGACTTCCGCTTTGAAAAGAACCAGTTTTCCATGACTGCATCTCACCTTGAAGTTGGACAGTGCGCAAGGGGGCGCGCAATGACAGCCCATACACTTTCTCTATCACACGGATGACGGATATCCCGCAAACTCACGGAATTCATCGATGTTTCCAATTGGAGACAGACCACCCCATCCGTTACATCCCACCGAACCGTCCCACACAACACTGAGAGGAATTCCGGTTGTGTGCATGCATCCGACCACACCAGTCGCGCGGATTGTGCTAACCCGCTGGAGCCTCAGGCCCGACGAGGTAGATTGCTCTGGCAGGTCATCCGTTTCACGCACGGCGAACAGCAGTCGCAGTCGATCCCTCAATACAGGGATCCTTCTTTCGGAATGCTGTCGCAGGAGCCGTCCGCGCCAAACTCCATGTCACTGTTGACCTTCGCCACACGCATTGGACCGCATGCCAGCAGGCCGGCTTCTTCCCGACAGAACCGACTGTTGTTGGACGCAATCCATCGTGAGTGGGAAGCCGTGAGCACACAGGACACGGCTCAGTTTGCAGCCACCTTTGCGGAGTTGCGGGCGGTAGTTCCCACATTACGATCGAGACCAAAGTCGATCCTGAGGCGGTCCAATCCCTGGTTACCTCGCTGCCTCGCCCTGACTGCCGAAGCTGTGCATCGGACGACTGGGAAACGCTACTACGATGTCCAACTGCTTGGTGGGCTGATTCTCGCACATGGCGGAATCGCGGAGATGCAGACTGGCGAAGGGAAAACGCTCACCACGTTGCTCCCGGCGGTCGCGTTTGCCTTGAGTGGCGGCGGAGTCCACATCGCCACCACCAATTCCTATTTGGCGCAGCGCGATTGCGAAGAATTACGTCCGGCTTTCGAACTGCTCGGCCTGACGGTCGGACTTCTGCCTCCGGAACATGATGACGCTGCGAAACGGGAGGCCTACCTGCGGGATGTGACCTTCGGCACCGGTTACGATTTCGGTTTTGACTTCCTTCGCGATCAACTCACACAGCGCGCGCAATCCCGACGACCGCTCGGCACCAAGTTCCTCGCCCGGCTCTACGGCAGAAGTGAACGACGGCACACACTCCTGCAACGACCGCCTGCCTGCGCCATCGTCGATGAAGCGGACAGTGTGCTGATCGACGAAGGGGCCATGCCGCTGATCCTCAGTGGCTCAGCGGCATCACCGCCAATACCCGCTCTCCTCCACTTGGCGGCGCAGACTGCCGCCGAACTGGCCCCCGAAGTCGACATCACAATCGACGCCGCGCGGCGACGCATCGACTTCACGCCCACAGGATGGCAAAAGATCCATGCCATCCTGTCACAACACCAACTGCCACTGGCGCGGCCTTGGAATGTCTACGTCGAGAATGCGTATCGAGCCGCACAGTTCCTGCATCGCGATGTCGATTACGTCGTCCGTGAGGACGCCGTTCACATTGTCGATCCCCAAACTGGTCGAATTCACAGCGAGCGAAACTGGCGTGATGGCTTGCATCAGGCTGTCGAATGGCAAGCACAGGTGACGATCACGCCGGAGCGAGTCTCCAACGCTCGCGTCACGCGACAACGCTACTTTCAGCGATACACGACCCTCGCGGGAATGACCGGAACTGCGCGCGGAGTTGAACTCGAGTTCCGACACTTCTTCGGACTGAGCACAACCAGCATCCCGACTCATCGCCCGTGCCAGCGGGAGCATCGTAATGATCGCTGCTTCGCAACTGGCTCGGCCCGCGACGCCGCCATAGTCGCCGAGGTGGAAGCAGAACGGAGCCACGGGCGCCCCGTCCTCGTAGGCACACGCACCATTCGTCACAGCCTCGCCCTCGCGGACCGCCTCCTCGACATGGGAATCCCGCACTCTGTCCTCAACGGTGTTCAAGACGAAGCAGAAGCGGCGATCATCGGCAGCGCCGGGCGGAGCGGAGCGGTGACAATTGCAACCAACATGGCCGGACGCGGGACGGACATCCAATTGGATGACGCCGCAAAAAACGCTGGAGGGCTCCACGTCATCGCTGCTGAACACCATCCTTCCCGACGCGTTGATCGACAACTCGCGGGCCGAGCGGGGCGACAAGGCGATCCCGGTTCCTACCGTGCCTTTATCTCAGCCGACGACGATCTCATCACGCAGTCCCGAAGTGAACTCGGTCGCCGACTCATCGCCGCTGCAGACTTGAGTGGTGAAGTGCGCCGAGACTTCTCGGCCGCCATCAAATCACTCCAGCAGCAATTCGAACACGACGCCTACCAGAATCGCCGTCAGCTGGTGGAGCGGGACAACTGGCTCGATGAAGTCCTGGAATCGTTGGCCGCTACCGACCGCCGCACCTCAACGGGAGTCTTGCCATGAATCAACCTGCATGCTGCATGCTCGTCGTGGTCTGCGTCATCACCGTGCTGCCTGTGTTTGCTGCCGACAATCAGCCGGGCATCGAAGCGTTCACAGAGCCCTATGCCAACATTCAGGTCGCCGCCGCCGAGCCGGGTCGTGTCGCGCGAGTTCACGTACGGCGGGGCGACGCCGTGACTGAGGGACAGTTGCTGATCGAACTCGACACCTCCGTTCTGGAAACATCGCGCGAACGTGCCCAACAACGCGCCGCCACGACCGCCAGGATCGAAGCGCTGCAGGTCGACTACGAACAGAAACAACGCCGACACGCAACGATCGCCAGTTTGCGCAGTGAAGGCGCCGTCAGCCCTGAAGAACTGCTCTCGGCGGAATCAGAGTTGAGAATCGCGCAACTCCAGGTGCAAGCGGCTCGAGAAGAGCAGGAACAGAACCGGCTCGAACTCGCCGAGATTGAAGCCCGCATCGAACAACGGCGTGTCAGGGCTCCCATCGCGGGCATCGTCACCGATGTCATCGCAGAGCCAGGCGAGTTTGTTGCCGCAACCGATCCGCATGTCGTCACCGTCGTGGATCTGAATCGTTTGCGGGCAACGTTCTACCTGCCGACCTCAGCGACCGTTGTCCTGACCAAGGAGATGCCGGTCACACTCCAGCCGCTCCCTGACGGCTCCCCAGTTCCTGCGACCATCGAACACATCGCCCCGTTGACACAGGCGGATAGTGGTCGCGTGCGAGTCGATGTGGTGATCGACAACCCGGCAGAGAAATATCGCGCGGGATTACGATATACGCTGCGGCACCACACGAACGCCGCCGCTCAACTCCCGGTTCGCAATCCGACAACACGCTAGTCCGTCTTCCCTCAGCACGCCCAACAAGATCCGTCCCAGCTTAACGTCGATTGACGTCGCCCATGTCCAGTCCCTCCTCCAACGTTCCGCCGTCCCGCACGATCGCTGCGCGCTCGCCTGACAACCAGGGCAGATCCAGTCGCTCGTCATCGGCAGGACAACCGCCCGGAGCGTTGCGTTTTGAGCTGGATATGATCGCCGGGCGACTAACCGATCCTCAGCAACGCCGCGGTGCTCTCCTCGATGTCTTGCTCCGACAGCGACGCATCATGGGCGCCGTGTGGTACGACCTGCGTCAGACGGATCCCACCGAACTGATCAGCCGACTCCCCGGCCCGGCGCTTGATCGCACCTCCCTGCGTGACTGGCTGCAGGCCATGGTGGGCAGTCTCGACCGGCAGGGAGATTTGCGGGAATCGAACTGCCCGGACATTCGTAATCTCACAGCCTTGTGCGTTGTGGTGAACCCAGGCGATGGAGCAGAAGCAGTTGTTCTGCTGTCTACCACGAACTCGACATCGCCCCCACAAAGTGAATTGTTGTCCCTGCAACAACTCGCGATGGCTTACGAAGCGGCTGACTTGCGCCAGCGAACGTTGCAGGAGGAACGACGCACACAACTCTCTGCCGCACTCCTCGACTTGTGCTGCCAGTTGTCGCAATCCAATACGGTCCCAGAGGCATGCCAACAACTCTCGGAGCAATTGCAGCAACATCTCGGCTGCGCGATGGTCGCAGTCGGCATGATCCCGGAACACGAGGTTGCACCGCGTCTGATCGCATTGTCCGATGGGCTCATCACCGATCCGCACAGTACACAAGTCCAGCGCATGGAAGCGGCACTGGCGGAAACCATCCTCGCCCAGACACCGATCGCATTCCCCGCGTTTGATACTGCACTCCCCAGTCCCGCGTTGGCGCATCGACGACTGGCCGCATTGCATGGGGCCGAGGCCGCAGTTTCGACACCGCTCTGCAATGCGACTGGCGAAGTCATCGGTGCCCTACTCTGCCTCGGGGACGCCTCCCGGCTCTTAACCAAACTCCCCCAGGCATTTCTCGATGCCGCATCTGATCCACTAGGAATCACACTGCAGACTGTACGCCGCAACGCAGGTGGACGCCTCGCCCGCTGGCGTCGCACACTCAAGTTGCATGCGACGCAGACGCGTCTCGCGGTGGGACTCATCGGACTGATCTTGCTTGCAGCTGTTCTGGCCTTACCGGTCCCTTACCGGATTGCTTCCGGCTGCCGACTCGAACCGACGACACGCCGACTTGCGCCAGCACCATTTGAGGGACTGCTGCAAACGACACACGTCGCTCCTGGCGACGTCGTCACCGCTGGACAGCAACTCGCCACCATGGATGGTCGAGAACTTGAATGGGAACTGGCCGGCGTCATTGCCGATCAGCAGCGTGCGGAGAAAGAACGTGATGCGTTCCAGGCGGCACATGAGATCTCGAAATCAGTGATGTCAGCGCTCGAGGTCGACCGCCTGCGTGCGCGGGAAACATTGCTGCAGGATCGACTCCAGCGATTAGAAATCCGCAGCCCCATCGACGGCATTGTCCTTTCCGGAAGTCTCGATCGCCGCGAGAACGTCCCGGTCTCGCTCGGTCAGACCCTCTATGAGATCGCGCCACTTGATCAGTTGCGTTTGGAAGTTGAGATCCCGGCCGTCGAAATCAGCCATGCCCAGATCGGCCAATCAGTCGAGATCCGGTTACACGGACTGGGCAACGCCCTGGAACCAGGCACCATCAAACGCATTCGACCGACTTCCGAGTTGCGAGACCAGCGCAACGTGTTCGTCGCCGAAGTCACTATAGACAACAGACAGGGACGGCTCCGACCAGGGATGCAGGGGACAGCGCACGTCGTTGGGGACCATCACCCCCTCGGCTGGAACCTGCTGCATCGCCCGTGGGAGTATCTTCAACTGCACTGGTTCTAGCGCATCAACGGACGCGGGTTTTGGAGGTCAGATCTCAGTAGGCAGCCCCTAACGAACCCCAGTTCCAAACAACCCCCAACATCGACCAAGCCCCAGTCGATCCCATTGATGTCCACCTCCTCCCACACGACGTATCAGGTCGGTGAGATCGTCCTCAAGCTGCGGGACGATCTGAACTTCAGCCTGCGCGCACAAGGGGAAACGCCGGTCTGGTTGATTGAAGATGAACGTGGGGGACGATTCTTTCGCATCGGTCAGCGTGAGTACACATTGCTCTCGCTGCTCAATGGCAAGACCACGTTAGCAACGGCGCTGGGGCACTCCGCCGCCCAACTCAAAGACCGGGCGCTCTCATTTGAAGAAGCGACCGGACTCTGTCGTTGGCTCGTCGAATCGGGACTGGCAACCACTCCGCAATCGCAATCGGCGATCCGACTGCTGCAACAGCAAGATATTGAGCAACGCGACCAGTTGCTGCGGCGACTCAAGAATCCCCTCGCCTGGCAACTGCCACTAGTTCGTCCCGACCGCTATTTCGTCTCTCTGGCGAGCGCACTGGGTTGGCTGTTCAGCGTCCCCATGTTGTTGGTGTTTGGTGCGATCATCGCGATTGGCGCCTTCACTATCCTCGATCACTGGGCTGAATTCTGGGCGATGACTCCCAACATCATCGCCCGCGACAATTGGATCTGGCTGTTGCTCACGTGGGCTGGATTGAAACTCATTCACGAGACCGCCCACGGGGTCGCGTGTCGAACGTTTGGTGGTGCGGTCCGAGAAGCGGGTGTCACATTCATCCTGTTCGTACCACTCCCCTATGTCGATGTCACCTCAGCGTGGCGATTCGGATCGAAGTGGCGACGCATATTGACTTCGGCGGCTGGCATGATCGCCGAACTCGTGATCGGTTCCATCGCTGCCCTCATCTGGAGTCAGTCACAGCCCGGAATGCTGCAGCAACAGATGCACGCAATTGTCCTCAGCGCGACGGTCGTCACGTTGCTATTCAACTTGAACCCACTGATGCGATTTGACGGGTACTACATCCTGTCCGATCTGCTCGGGTTGCCGAACCTCGCAACGCACGGCGCGCAGGCATGTCGGCAATTGGGACGCCGCTGGTTGCTCGGCCTGTCTGGCGATGTGCCCAGCTGGCCGGAGGGACGAACCTGGCTCATCGTAACCTACGGCTTCGCGGCCCTCGTGTGGCGGGTCTTGGTCTGCATCGGTCTGATCCTGGCTGCCGACGCACTCTTCTTTGGGGCCGGCGCTATGTTGGCCGCGCTGGCAATCCTGGCCTGGGGCGTTGTCCCCATGCTGAAACTCCTGCTGTTTGTCATCCGAGGGCGCACACTCGAACGACCATCCAAAACGCGGTTTGCCCTCAGCGTCGCCTTGTTCGCCGGGGTGATCTGGGGCGTCGGATGTCACCTCAGTTGGCAACCGCGACTCGAAGCCCCCGTGGTCATCGCGTACTTCCCTGCGGTGGAGGTTCGTCCCGCAGTTGGTGGATTCGTGGAAGAACTTCTGGTTGTTGACGGCGACTCTGTTCGCACCGGACAGCCGCTGGTTCGGCTCCGCAACGAGGATCTGCTCACCAGCATGCACGAGCTTGAGTTGCAGATTGAGCAAACCGAACTTCGCTGCGGACAGGCACTGCAGTTGGGTGAGATCCCCGTGTGGGAAGCGGAGCAAGAGCGACTGCTTGGCTTGCGATCACGCGCAAAGCAACTGCACCAACGTCAGCAGAAACTCGTCGTACGTGCCCCGTGTGATGGGCTTATTCTCGACGCCGATCTGCGATCACTGCATGGGACATACGTCCAGATTGGTGAACCGCTCTTGCGTCTGGGGGCCAACGATCGTCTCCTTGCGCTGGCTTTGATCGACCCGGCAAATCGGTCGCATTTCGATCAGCAGATCAACCGGCGTGTCACGCTGCAACTGAATGGACGTGCGTCGCATCCAGCGATGGTTACGTTGACGTCTGTTGCCTCGCGTGCGGAACAGACGTTGCCACACCACGCGTTCGGCGCTCACGGTGGTGGACCACTCGCGGTCCGCATGGCCACATCCCAGCAAGACACACCGGCCGATTCGCCGCCCCTGGAACTGGCCTCCCCTTACCTGTTAGCGGAACTGCAACTCGATCCGGACCAAATGCTGTCACTGCGTGCCGGGGAGACCGGTATCGTGCGGTCGCGGTCGGCCGCCCAACCTCTCGCCGAACTGGCGACCGAAGCGATCAGCAACTGGTGGACCCGCCATCAAACGGCCCTCAGAGAACAGTGGTATCAGTAGTAATGGCTAAAGAAGAGAACGCGATTCCGGTCCACTTTCACGCTGACAACGATTGTTGTCGCGTCGAACCTCACGACAACGCCAGGATCGCACGCACATCTTTCGCAGTCGATGCAACAACTGCCGATGAAGCGATCGGCAAAGAACGCAGGTTCCGGAGTTCTTCAGACATGGTGTTTGTCTTGCTCTGAGACAGACGATATGTCGATGGGCCAGATTCCCTGGGGAGGCCTCTGTCATCCTCACCAATTGAGACCACAAGGAAACACATGGTGCCAAAGCAAACATCGCGATGGACGAGGTATCTCACCTTGACTTGCGCGGCGGGCATCTTGCTGCCAGCATCAGTCACGTCCGCCGCCCCTCCATTTCCGCAGCCATCTGCGCCAACCGCAGTGATTGCTCCGGTCGACTACCGACCGCCAGCAGCCAAGCGCAGTAACACAAGCGGCGTAACCGTTCCACCGCAAGCGGGGGACGCAGGGACCATTCCTCCTCCGAACATTGTCGACTCGCCCGACAATGTCTCAAGCGCAGATCAATTGAGCCAGATCCGGGAGGAGTTCTCGGGGTCGGCTCAGTCCGACATTCCCAACTATCCTCCAGGGTGGTGGAACGACGTTGTCACCCGGCCTCTGCGCCGCGAGGCTCACACCTATCCCCTCTCACTCGAACAGGTACTCGTCAGTACGCTGAACTGCTCCAAGCAAGTACAGGTTTTCAGCGAGTTGCCGCTGATTCGTGAAACCGCGATTGTCGAAGCCGATGCCGCCTTCGACTGGTCGATGTTCCTCGAAAGTCGCTGGCGTGATCTAAGCGATCCGGTCGGCAGCACGCTGACGGCTGGACCAGGAGTCACACGCTACAGTGACCATCACTTCACAGGGTCCGCCGGGCTCCGCAAGCGCACCCTGAGCGGAGCACAACTTGAAGTTCGGCAGGATGTCGGCTGGCAGGACACCAACTCCGTCTTCTTTGTGCCAGATCAGCAGGGAACCTCGCGACTGGTGCTCAGTTTCACGCAGCCGCTGCTGCGCGGACATGGTGAAGTTTACAACACCAGCCTCATCTGCCTGGCGCAAATCGATTCCGAAATCGCGCACGAGGAGTTCCTGCGCCAACTGCAATCCCATCTACTGGAAGTCACACGGGCCTACTGGGCGCTGTATCTGGAACGCGGCACGTTATACCAGAAACTCAACTCGTATCGCCGTGCGAAAGAGATCGTCAAACGACTCTCCATGCGACAAGCACTCGACGCCTCCGCCATTCAGGTGCAGGCGGCGGAAGCGGCGCTCACCGAACGCCGCGCCGAATTACTTCGGGCAGACGCCGCCGCGCGAAATGCCGAAGCCCGATTGCGTGCACTGGTGAACGACCCATCCTTCGGACAGTTTGATTCCGTCGAACTTGTTCCGACAGATTTGCCGCTGTGTCACCTCATCCCGGTCGATGTGCACTATTCACTTGGCGAAGCAATGGCATCGCGGCCCGAGGTGACTCAGGCCCTCAAACAGATTCGCGCCGCCGCGGTTCGGATCAACATGGCCGACAACGAACTGCTGCCCCAGTTGAACCTCGTCACCGAAGCGTACGTCGCGGGCCTGTCCGGCAACGGCGATGTCGGGACTGCGCTGGGAAACCAGTTCACCGATGGTCGCCCCGGTTATTCGGTCGGCTTGCTGTTCGATGTTCCACTCGGCAATCGCGCCGCGACGGCACGCATGGAACGCCGCCAGATCGAAATGCGTCAACTGCAAAGTCAATACGAGGTCACATTGCAAACTGTGGGCCTGGAAGTCGAAGTCGCGGTGCGTGAGGTGCAGACATCGCAACAGGAACTACGTGGCAAGGCAGAAGCGGTCGCCGCGCGAGAGCGGCAATTGCACAACCTGGAAGCCCGCTGGGAACGGTTGCCGGGCGAAGACCTGGCGACCACCCTGCTGCTGGAGAACATCCTCACGGCACAAGACCGGCTGGCTGACGCAGAGTTCAGCTACCTGCAGTCACAAGTGACGTACAACCTCAGTCTGACGAACCTTAAGCGGGCCACCGGGACGCTCCTGCAGGATGAACTCGTCGACATCCATCGTTTCTGCAGCAGAGGCACTCCAGCACAAGGTGCGGCCAAGCCAGAGATTGTCGACGAATTTCCCGAAATCGCCGATCCGGTCCCCTTCGCCGACTAGCGTTCCGGCGGCAGGTACTCCCGGTCTCGCGTCCGTCGACGTGCAGGAGCGACATTGACCATCCCGTATCCGCTCGACACGCAACCGTTGATTCCCAACGGGGCATGCTCTATTGCTACGGGCACTCGGACCTGTCGACACCTCTCTGGCTTCTAGGTGAGCACTATGCGTTACGGCGACTTGCGTCGGTTCTTGCTCGTTCTGATCTGTGTCTTGTCTGGAGTCTTGCAGGCAGACGAGCGTCCCAACGTCGTTCTGATCATGGCGGACGACATGGGCTACGAGTGTGTCGGCGCCAATGGCGGCACGTCGTACCAGACGCCGCGACTGAATGATCTCGCCCGCACCGGTCTGCGGTTCGAGAACTTTCATTCCCAACCAATCTGCACTCCGACCCGGGTCCAGTTGATGACCGGGCTCTACAACCATCGAAACTACATTCGCTTTGGCCTACTCGACCCTGAAGCATACACGTTCGGGCATCATCTCAAGTCCGCAGGCTACTCAACGTACATTGCCGGCAAATGGCAGCTTGACGGGGGACTCACAGGGCCAGGGCACTTTGGCTTCGATGGGTACACCCTGTGGCAGGTGAATCGACGCCCTCCGCGGTATCCGAACCCCGGCCTGGAAATCGATGGCCAACAGATCGACTTCACCAATGGCGAATACGGGCCCGACCTCGTCTGTCAGGCAGTCTGTGATTTCATTTGTCGACCGCATGACAAGCCATTCTTCGCCTACTACCCGATGATTCTCCCGCACTTCCCGCATGTCCCCACCCCAGATAGTGCTGACTGGGATCCGACCGCGATGGGCAAGGAAGGCAAAGGCAAGAACAAATACTTCGCCGATATGGTCGCCTACACCGACAAACTCGTCGGCCGAGTCATTGACACGCTGCAGGAAGCCGGACTGCGTGAGCAAACGCTGGTCGTGTTCATTGGCGACAACGGCACCAACATACAGATCACTTCACAAATGGGCGACCGCACGATTCCCGGTGGCAAGGGCAGGACAACCGATAACGGCACGCATGTCCCCTGCATCGTCAACTGGCCCGGGACCATCCAACCCGGCGTTCATTCCGGAATCTCCGATCTGACCGACTGGTTCCCGACATTTGCTGAACTGGCTAACAAACCGCTACCGCACAACGTTCCGTTCGACGGCATCAACCTTGTGCCGGTCCTGAAAGACGCCTCTGGACCAAGACGCCAATGGAGCTACTGCTGGTATCATCGCGACGGGAATCGCGACAAGGCAACGCAACATGCACGCACGGTGCAATACAAACTGTACGCGACCGGCGAACTGTACGACGTCATCGCCGATCCTCAGGAAGAACACCCACTCGCCCAGGACGCGCCCGAGTTGAAACAAACCCGCGCGCTGCTGCAACAAGTGCTCAACGAAATGGCGGCAACGGAGTGGCAGAAGACGAAGTGATCGTCAATTTCGACGAGCCGCACGGATCAACGTATCGCGACGATCTTTCATGCGGTCAAGAATCCGTTGCCGTTCTGCCAGGTAGACTGTTCTTGCCGCTTGCTCTGCCTTCAGCGTCTCGCTGAGAAATGACGAGAACAAGAAAACGGCAAGGCCGCCAACCAATCCCACAAACAAGAACACCCGCGCCGGGCTCACCGCCTTCGTCGACTGCTGATCGGTCGTTGTGTACTTCGCAGGCGTTGACCAACGGCGTCCAGACTGTTCGATGGTCCGAGTCTGGCTGCGCGTCCGGGGTGTTTGTCGATGAACGTCATTCGCGTCTCCCATCAGGGACAACATCAGCGAAACCAAAAGGAACAGTCCGACAAAGACGGCCACGCCTAGATACGGGAAGTCTATTTCCGATCCCCAAAAGGCATGCTGACTTACTTCCGCCTTCCAGGCTTCATCCAACTGGCGGAGCTCCCCCTGCAGCCCCTGCAGGACTGGATCTGCATCAAAGTCGATTTCCGGCTCCGATCGTTCATTTGCTACGGTCACAGCCGGGATGATCCGGACCGAGGTTCCGCAATACTCGCACACACCACTCGATGCCTGTGCAGGAAGCAGAAGCGGCGCCCCACACGAATCGCAGATGAGTTTCAGCAGTTCCATCAGAATCGCCCTCCAAGTCGACCTCTCGTCTCGTTAGGAACGCAGGAACAGAGGCTTCGGATCACCCAGGAATCGCTACGACTCAGATTTCCGTTCTTGTCCTCCAACGACGACAGTTGGCCCAACCGCCCCTCACCCCTCTGGCGGAATCGGGGGCTGAGGCCAAGAGGGCTCATCCTCGGGAGCTTCGTGCTCGATCACGCGGGAGAGCCAGCGACCCCAGGTGAAGTAATGCAACGCGATCATCGCCGCGAATCCCAGCAGGACTGCGAACAGAAACGCAGCGTCAGGGAGAATCGCGGTCACGATCCCCATGAACAGTGCCGCTCCCCCCAACAGGAAGGCCATCCCGAACCAGAACCCTTCTGTCCCTCCCCGGCGGCGAGAAACAGGCGAATCTTGTCCGGGAAGTCGGGGGGAATTCGTCATCGGGAAATCCACTTGGATCGATGCCCATTCAGCAATTGACTGCGAGCTGCGACTGCATCGTAGCGGCACTTACAGCAACGAAAACGAACCGCCGCGTACCATTTCTGAAGAGGGTAATTATCGAATCTCACCGGCGTTGGCCAGATGCTGCAACTGACCGCTGCGGTAGAAGAATCCATCTTCCAGCGAATCAATAATCTTGTCTTCACTCAGGAACAACCCGAGCAATCCCCCGGGCAGTTCGAAGTCGATCTCGTCAATCAGCCGCACCCCCTCAGGATGCGGTTCGAATTGATGCAAATGCTCCCACATGGCGAGCGGTCCCTTCTCCTGTTCCTCGAAAAAGAGCTTTGATGGCTCAAATCGCGTGATGCGATGAATCGCCTTGTGGACCTGATTGAAACTGACCAGTTGAAACTCCAGCACCGATCCCTCTTCGATATGCTCCGGTGCCGCAGTGAACTTCAGTCCCATGTTCGGATCGCTGATCCGCGCGATGTTCGCCGGACGCCGCAAGAAATCGAACGCCGCTTTCGGAGAACAGGGAAGAATGAGTTCGTGTTCAAACAGGGCCATCGCGCAACTTTCCATCAACCGCGAGGAACGGTAAGAAGCGGCGACCAACGTGACCCTCGCCACCACATCGGCACCCGCAACGCCCGCAGACTCTTCGCCACGACGTTGCCTCCCGCAATGTAGCGTGAGGGATACCCCAAGTCGACGGCTACCGATTGCGAGAGTCCCCCTCACGCGTTAGCCTCAGCGTTCCTTTACGCCACTCCTGATGCTTTTCGCATCCCCTTCCACATTCAAGGAACGTCACCATGGTACTCGACTCTCCACTTCGACAGCGCCTTGTCGGTCTACTCGCCCTGCTGGGTCTGCTCCTCAGTGGTCACATTTCCGCCGTCTCCGCGCAGGGAACGGATGCCACAGATGCCGCGACCGAGAACACATCGCCAGAGCCGGTACTTGGTATCGGACACCCGGCCCCACCTCTGGCGGTCGAAGCCTGGTACACGGGCGAACCGATCGAGAAACTGCAGTCCGGGCAGGTGTACGTCGTCGAGTTCTGGGCCACCTGGTGTGGACCGTGTCTGGCCAGCATGCCACATCTGAGCAAACTTCAGACGGAGTATGGCGACAAGGTGCGAATGATTGGCGTCACCCGGGAAGACGCGGAAACCGTCGAGAAGTTCCTCGACAAGAAACAGTCGGAAGAGAAGCAGTGGAAAGAGGTCATCACGTATCGTCTGGTCCAGGATCACGAAGGGCAAATGTCGCAGACGTACATGCGAGCGGCGCAGCAGTCGGGCATCCCAACGGCGTTCATCGTGGGGCGCGATGGCCGCATCGATTGGATCGGTCATCCCGCGTCGATCGACGAACCACTGGCCAAAGTGGTCGCGGGAACCTGGGACCGCGATCTGGCGATCGCCGAGTTCGCCAAGCAACAGCAGATTAAGACCCTCTCGCGCCAACTGAGCACCCACGCCCGGGCTGGCGAATGGGATGCAGCACTCGCAACACTCGACGAGATTGCCCCTCTACTTGGTGAAGAACTCGCGGCGGCCATCACGCAGACTCGGCTCAGCCTCCTCGATAGCGCGGGGCGTACCGAAGAGGCCACCAAACTCCGCAGCCAACTGATCCAGGATGCTTGGGACAGTGCTCAAGATCTCAACGCCATTGCCTGGGGCATCACCGTCAGTCGCGGCGAGAAAGACCTGGCGACCGCGATGAAAGCGGCCCAGCGGGCCGTCGAACTCACCGAAGCGAAGGAACCAGCCATCCTCGACACACTGGCCCGCGTCTATTTCGAGCAGGGCGAGTTGAAGACGGCCATCGAATGGCAAACAAAGGCGGTCGATGCCGCACCGGAGAATCGATCACTGAAGTCAACGCTCAAAGCCTACCAGAAGGCCCTCGAAAAGCAGCAGACCCCGGACGAGCCAGGTCAGCCAGAAGAAAAGCCGGCGAGCTAGCGCAACTTGAACGGGTCCATGGTTCGACTTCGCAAGATCAAGGGGATCAGCGGATTATCCGCTGATCCCCTGTGCGTTGCGTAACGGCATGCGGCAAACATATCGCTGCCCCGCAGTCGCCCATCATACCGCAATCACTTCGCTGCCGGCTGCACGCGACGCAATTCGTATCGATGCACTTGCGGCTGGTTCTTCGTGAAGATCTGGTCTTCAATCTCTTTCGCAGCGGCATTGTGTTGCGCCACGCGGTCGGCGATCCCTTCGATGCCAGCGGCCAGCTTCTTGAACTTCTCTTGCAGATCGGCGTGGTCAGGATTCTGCTCCGCATTGCGACGTTCACGGGCGAAACCCTGGAAACGCCCCCATTCGCCGCGCAGACTGCGCACGGGTCCCGAGTTCCGCTGCTCGTTCAAATGCGCCACGGCCAGTGCCTGTTGGTACTGCGGAGTCTTGTTGTTCCCCTGCAGTTCGATGTGTCGCGCGAGCGCCTCGTGCCCATACGTGCCCACTTCGTCCCCATCGATCAACAGCGTGTACCGGCCCGCTGGCAGTCCATGAATCTCGACAGTCTCCTTGCTCAAGCGATGTCCGAGCTTCGTCAGCTCAACACCGCGCTGAGCGGCTTCCGGCACCACCCATGGCAGCGCGGTCGCGTGGAACGTGAAACTGATGCCGGAGTCTGTTGCAGTCACCTCTGACAACTCACCACCAGTCCCCTTGCCCATCCAGCCATTCGCCCCCTTCGAAATCCGAATGGCCGACACCTGTCGCGACAGTCCCAAATCGTTGATGATTGCGGTCGCCATCACGAGTTGGCCATCGGCCTCGGGATGCACGGCATCTTTGATCATCGTGAACGCGGGATCGATCTTGCGTTGCTCGAAGGTGATGTTGTTGAGCGGGCCCCACATATCGACGAAGCCATACCCTCGCTCGGCAGCCACTTCGCGCAGCCAGGTGCCGTAGTAAGTCAGCACCGAGTTGTAGAGGGCGATCGACTCCGGTGGCCGATTGCCGCGTGGGAACAACCGCGCTGCCCGAGCGTCGAACATGGTCGGCGTCATTGGGATCGGCTTCGCGCCAATTCCGTCGAGCTGATCCAGCAATGTGGTCATATCCGACTGATAGGTCTGATACGTCGGATCGTCGTACGGGCGATAGGTGCCATCATTCATTCCCAACAGAATCGTGACGTACTTAGGCTTGTAGGCGGCGACATCGTCATCGAAACGTTGCAGTGCATCCCAGGCCCGGGCTCCCCCCACACCGGCGTTGTGCAGCTTGAGCCGCATGTGCGGATACCGAGTGTAGAAGTAGTCCTCGACGTACTGGGTATACAGACACTGATGGGTGATGCTGTCTCCCAGGAAGACGATGGAGTCGCCATCCTGCAGTTCCAGTTTCGCCAACGGCGCCTGTGGTGTGTAGTTGTCCTGTGCGCTGAGCTGAGGGGCCGTTCCCAACCAACTCAGCCAGAGTGCCCACGTGAAGACCAATCCAATTCGTTGCATGTGCATCATTCCTGTTGTCCATCCCGTCCGCTCGCACGCACCATTGCAGGCAAGTCGTGTATGGAAATGCTAGCCAGCAACTGCCGCATCCTCCAGCAACCTGGTGCTCATGCCACTGCTCCGCCCGTCAGATTCTGCCGATCCTCGCAGACCACCAGCGGGATGCTCTTTCCCCTGCCAGCGGCGATGCATACCATCACGTGTTCGCGATTCTTCGTCCCCGCGAAGATCACCCCCCACAAGATTTCCCACTTCAGAAGCTCCCGGTGAAGGGATCGCTCCCGTGTCGACCAACCATGGCCTCCGCTTCGATGAGACCCGTTTCTGGGTCATTCATCGCCGTCTGGAGTATGGTCCTTTCGACTACGAGTGGAGCCAGGACTTTCGCGGCGTCGAGCTAACCTATCAGGGCACAAAGTTTGGAGAGATCTGCAGTGCGCAGGAGATTCACGCCGACCTCAAAGAGTTCGCCCTCCCCATGCGCGTGGTTCAGGTGGCCAGTCTGGTCTTCGGCTGCATGCTGCTGGGCGTGAAGAGCGGATTCTCCGCTGGTGAGCGGGCGTCACTGTTGAACAATACTCTGCTCGATCATGGCTGCGGACACTTCGTCACGCCCACAACTTGATCGATCCCAATCGCTGAATCTGTCGCTGGAGCATGTTTCATGAGTGAGTCCCTGGATGTTATCGCCGTGGGCGCCCATCCTGACGATGTCGAGATTGCTGTCGGCGGAACATTGGCGAGGCTGGCTCAGCAGGGGTACCGGGTGGGAATCGTCGACCTGACCGATGGCGAACCGACACCGGGCAGCCCGAGCCCAGAAGTCCGATTGCAGGAAGCGCAACGCGCGGCGGAGATTCTCGGGGTGACAACTCGCATCACGCTCGAACTCCCCAATCGACGCCTGTTTGATTCCTACGAAGCACGCGTCGAACTGGCCAAAGTATTTCGCCACGCAAAGCCCGAGATCGTCCTCGGTATCGCCGATCGCACCCCAATGGCATCGCCCGACCACTGGCAGGCGAAGCAAATCATCGACGCTGCGGTCTTCTACTCGCGGCTGACCAAATGGGACGCTGAATTCGACCAACTGCCGGTCCATACGATTCGGCAACAACTGTGGTACCCGCTCGGCTTCAGTACGCTCCACATGCCAGATGGCCCCGGCACCTTTGTGCATGACATCAGCGGGACGTTGGAATTGAAGCTCGAATCCATCCGAGCCTATGCCACGCAGTTCCCGCCGCAAAAGGAACGGATCTTTCGACTGGTGGAGAGTCAGGCCCGATTCATCGGCGAGACCTGCGGCTTCGCCGCTGGCGAGTTGTTGATCTGTCCCAAGCCGCTCGGCGTGCAGGATCTCGTGCCGCTGTTCCGACGTGAGTCGTTGGCGTAACGTCGAACTGCGAGCAGTGCGTCATCGCAAGTCCGCTGCTCGCTGCGGCGAGTACAATGGCGCACGATGTGAATTTCGTCCCCACGCTCGTTCCTGAGGAAAAATCGGTTACAGTTCGAACTGCAGTGCGGTTACGCTCGCATGGACCGTGACTTCCGGGCGATCCCCGCACGCACAACTCAGAACGACCTCATGAACGCCCCTGCCCAGACCATCGACAAATCCGGAGACCGGGTGAAGGAAATGTTCGGCCAGATCGCTGGTCGGTACGATCTGCTGAATCATTTGCTGTCGGGCGGCATCGATATCTACTGGCGGAACTACACCGTCCGCCAAGTACCAATCCAAGGGACATCGCCAGTCCTGGATGTCTGCACCGGAACAGGCGATCTGGCACTCACGTATTGGGCGTCGGCCAAGGGAACCGTGGTGGTGACCGGAACCGACTTCACCCCCGAGATGCTCGTCCGTGCGAAGCAGAAATTCGCCAAACGGGCCAATCAGTTTGGCTCTGCGAGCAAACCTGTCGACTTCCTTGAAGCAGACACGCTCCAGCTGCCGTTCAACGACAACCAGTTTCAGATTGTCTCAGTCGGCTTCGGACTACGGAATGTCGCTGATACCGAAGGGGGATTGCGCGAGATGATTCGGGTGTGCGAACCTGGTGGCCGGGTCGCGATACTGGAGTTTTCAAAGCCGCCCGGCTCTGTCTTTGGTGCTTTGTACCGCTGGTACTTCAACTCCGTGCTGCCGCGCGTAGGACAATTCGTTTCGAAGAACCGGCAGGAGGCGTACCGCTATTTGCCCTCATCTGTTTCGCAGTTTCCCTGTGGGCAGGCGCTCGCCGACATGATGGAATCATGCGGACTACGAAACGTGCAATTCACACCACTCACATTCGGCATTGCCACGCTCTATGTCGGCGAGAAGCCGACCGGATCGCAAAGTTGAGCACTGACGTACGCCGCATGTTTTCATGCGGGGCCAGCCGTCAGTCATCGCTCGAATCGCCTTCCTGGCCCGGTTTGACCAGGCCATATTTCTTGATCTTGCGATCGAGAGTGGAGCGTTCGATCCCCAGGGTTTCGGCCACATGTAGCTTCACCCAGTTCATGGTTTCGAGCGTTCCTTCAATGTGTCGGTGCTCGACATCGTCGAGGGACATGCCTTCGTATGGCATGCGCCGCCGGAGGGCTTCGCAGAAACCCAAGGCAAGATGCTGCCGCTCGATTTCCGAACCATCGCAGAACACAACGGCACGTTCGACGACATTGCGCAACTCCAGCACATTGCCTGGCCAGTGATACTGCTGCAGGAGTTGGACGGTTCCCGACGAAACAGTGACTTGCGCCCGCCCCAGCCGTTCACAAATCAGTCGTGCGAAGTAGTTCGCGAGTTCCGCGACCTCCTGACGCCGCTCGCGTAATGGATCGACTAGAATCTGCACGACCCCCAGTTTGTAATACAGCGCCGACGAGAACTCTCCAGCATCGATTGCGGCTTCCGGCGAACGACTGGTCGTCGAAATGATTCGCGGAGAATTCCCAGACCCATTGGACGGCATGCTGCTCAGCAACTCCGCCAGCGTCTGCTGCGAAGCATCGTCCAGTTCCAACAAGTGCGCCAGCACGACGGATCCCGGCTCCTTTACTCCGCGTTGTTCTTGCAGATGCTTGGCGAGTTCAGCGGGGCTGGTCCTGGAACAATTGATTTCGACACATGACCCAAACCGAGTTTCCCCCTGTTCATGTATCGTCGAAGCCACGAGTCGTTTCCCGACCCCCATCTCGCCGCGGACCACGACCGGCTTCCGCGAAGCCGCCGCCTTATTGATGTGCGATTTGAGTGCAAGCGTCGCCTTGGTCGAACCGACCATGTAGGGGACCGAAGTCGACACCGGCAACTTGATGCTGTCATCCGCACCCATGCCGATCACGGTCGACAAGTCGCATTCGGAATTGCCCAGCAAGAACTCGAACTCCGGCCCTTCGCTGAAGCGTATCCGGTCTCCATGTTCAAGCGTATGGCGTCCGACAGGTCGTTCATTGACCGTGGTTCCGTTGCGACTGAGGTCGGTCAGCATCCATTTACGTCCGTCCCCGGCAAGCACGGCGTGCAGGTTACTCACGCCGGTACCATTAATGGGCACCGCCACTCCTGCGAGCCGGCCGATCGAATACGCGACACCCGGTGCGAGAGCAAACTCGGTGCTCCCATCGGTTCCGCGCAGAACCGCTACGCCCAGACGCTGTTCGATTTGGTTTCCCATAACTGACAATTGATTTCCGTCGGTCCGCACGTTGATCCAGCAAGCTGGGCTCGATTTCCTAGTCTACGACACAGCACATCAAGGATGGCTGGGAAACATTGTTACTCGGTGCCTTTGGGAAAAGGCGACAATGCCCGTGCCGGTCGTCGCGGATCTCATTATAGCAACCAGGAGATCGGTGCGACCGCATAAATCTTGCCATATTCGCGTAGTTTGCCGCAACTCTGCACGCCCCAAGTTTACGCATGTTTCCAAAGATCAACATAGACAAAACGGACTCACGTCAGGTCCTCATCTTCAAGGCATCGCCGCAGTTCGGCCTCCAACTCGTCGAGCAGTGACGGCTGTGCCGCCCCAGAATCGGGGTCACCCTCCTGGGGCTCGGTGAACTGCGTGACGTGATCGAGCGGCGGATCGATCGACTGCGGGCCGGTTGAGGGAAACTCCGGGTCGATTCGTTCTTCGTCAACACCGAACGCTTGCATCCAGTGTTCAACTTCCGCATCACTCAGAGTTTCCTCAGGAGTCTGTTCCACCATGTGCGATTCTGCCACTACCGGCTGACGGCGTTCCAGTTCGCCCAGGAACGAATCACTATCAATCGAGATTCCCTTGCGCGACCGAATCGCCCGCACCAGCCGATTGTCACTCGAAATCACCGCGAGTTGCTTGGGTGCACTGTGCCGCGCGACAAGGTCTTCGATGACATCATCCGCCTCTTTCCCCGGCGGTGAATACAGCACGCGCAATCCCCGGAAATTTTCCTGACGACGCTCCCCGGCAGGGACATCGCGGGCATCGAACACAATCGTGGTTCGGGGAATCTCTTCGACCGTCAATCCATTCGCCAGACGAACCAACAACCGCTGCCGCACCCGTTGCAAATCGCCCGGCCCATACGTCACCCGGGCCAGCCCGGCGAAGTGCAGCAGATTGTAACCGTCGATAATGAGATCCAAGGTCATGCAACCACTGTACGCCGCAAAGCAATGACGAGAAAGGGGTCAGGTGTCGGGGATCAGGGGTCAGGGGAACTGAG
>JAGQQB010000699.1 GCA_020426425.1 Planctomycetaceae bacterium
GAAATGTGGCCCTACCGCGACTGGGTGATTCGAGCATTCAATCGCAATCAACCGTTCGATGAATTCACGGTCGAACAACTCGCAGGCGATTTGCTCCCGAATCCGACCGACGATCAACTGATCGCGACCGGCTTCCAGCGGTGCAACATCACCACGAACGAAGGAGGGACGATCGACGAAGAGAACCTCGCCAATTACGCGGTCGACCGCGTGCAAACCTTTGGCTGGGTGTATCTCGGCATGACGACGAATTGTGCTCAGTGCCACGACCACAAATTCGATCCGATCACGATGCGGGACTTCTATTCGCTCGCCGCGTTCTTCCGGAACACCACCCAAGGCCCGAAAGATGGCAATGTGAAAGATGGCCGTGGTCCAGTGCTCATGGTTCCCAGTGAAGCAGACCGGCCGCGCTGGGAGGCCCTGCCTGATGAAATCGCCGCCGCGAAACAGGCGCGCGATACACGCAAGCAAACTGCCCGACCGGAGTTCGACGCCTGGGCCTCAACTGCGACCGTCGACACCCTGGGTGAAGGACTCTCCGACGAAGGATTGCTGGTGCATCTGCCGCTCAACGAAGGGGCAGGTAAAGAAGTCGCTAGCGCACTCGATTCGACGATCAAAGTCACCGCCGATGGCGAGCTAAACTGGGTCGCCGAAGGGAAGACCGGACCGGCTCCGGTCATTAAACCAGGCAGCACGTTCAACCTTGGAGAGGCCGGTGACTTTGAACTCAATCAGCCATTCAGTTACGGCGTCTGGATCAAGCCGGCGAACAACTCGTCGCAGGGGGGCATTTTGGCCCGCATGGACGAACAGGCGCAGCATCGCGGTTATGACCTGTGGCAGAATGGCAACGCGTATTCGGTCCACATCATCGATGCATGGCCTGACAACGCAATGAAGGTCACCACGAAGGCCGCGACCGTTAAGCCAGGCACTTGGCAGCATGTCTTCGCGACTTACGACGGCTCCGGCGCGACCAGCGGCATTCGCATCTACGTCGATGGAGAAGAGCAGGAACTCAAGGTTGACACGAATTCGATCAAGTCCGGTGCGTCCATTCGTACCGCGACGCCGTTCCGCATTGGCCAGCGGAGCCAGTCGGCAGTGGTCGATGGAGCCGCCATTCAGGATGTCCGCATCTATGGTCGTACGGTCACCGGGGCGGAAGTCAAGATCCTGGCTGGCAACGCCGCACTGCGGGCCATCCTCGCCCTCCCTGTCGACAAGCGATCGAAAGAACAAACCCAAACGCTGTTCGATCACTACCTGAACACCATCGACGCAGAATACCCGGCGCTGGCTCGTGGTGTCACAGATCGCGAAGCGGAATATGCGGCCATCAAAGGTCGCAGTCCGGTGACTCACATTCAGCAGGAGAAACCAAACTCCGAAGCCATGGCATACATCCTCACGCGCGGCGAGTATGATCGGCCCACCGACCAGGTCAAAGCCGCTCCGCCAGCAGCG
>JAGQQB010000700.1 GCA_020426425.1 Planctomycetaceae bacterium
TCTCCCTGCTCCTGCTCGGCGGGATGCGCATGGCCTATCGGCTCGTCCACGAAGTGCTGCGACCGGTGCTGCGTGGATCACAACAAGATCGCACGCTCATCTGGGATGTCGGCCAAGCGTCGATTGGCATCCTGCGGATGCTCTCGTCCGGGACTGGGGCATCGTCGCAGTTTCGACTCGTCGGCTTCGCCCAGGATGGCGCCGCCGAAGCCCATTCCCTGATTGGTGGCCGACCTGTCTATTCGGCCGCCCTCGGCTGGCAGGCCATCGCCGATCGCAGCCGCGCTCAGCATCTGCTCATCCCTGGCGGCACTCCCGGTCGCGTGGTCCGTCAACTGCTCCGCGACTGCGTCCCCGTCGGCATCAAGGTGCATGTCATCCCTGATGTCGAAGGTCTCATCGATGGTCGCTACAAGCTCGCCATTCGCGATCTTACCGTCAACGACCTGCTGCGCCGCGAACCGAATCAGCTCGACCTAGATGCGATCCAGCACTACGTCACGGGTAAGCGTGTGCTCGTCACTGGTGGTGCTGGGAGCATCGGCAGTGAACTGTGCCGCCAGATCTTCCAGCTTGCGCCAGCCGAACTCATGCTGTACGACCAGTCCGAGTTCGGCATGTTCACCATGGAGCGAGAGTTCGCTCAGCTCGAAGCCCACGGCATCAAGCTTTCGTTCATCGTCGGTGATGTCCTCGACGAAGCCGCGCTGCAACAGGTGATGCAGGAGTTCCGTCCCGAACTCGTCTTCCATGCCGCCGCGTACAAGCATGTGCCGCTCATGGAAGACAATCCCCAGGCGGCGGTGCTCAACAACATTCTCGGCACCAAGGCAGTCGCCGATGCCGCGTCGCGCAACAACGTCGAACGCTTCGTCCTCATCTCCACCGACAAGGCGGTCCGGCCGACCAGCGTGATGGGCGCGAGCAAACTGATCGCCGAAAAGTACGTGCAGTCGCTCTCCAAACATTCCGACACGCGGTTCATCACCGTGCGGTTCGGCAACGTGCTCAACTCAATGGGGAGCGTCGTCCCCACCTTCCGGGCGCAAATCGAAGCCGGTGGACCGGTGACCGTGACGCATCCGGAAATGGAACGGTTCTTCATGACCATTCCCGAAGCGGTGCAACTGGTGCTGCAGGCTGGCGCGATTGGCGACTCCGGCGACATCCTGATTCTCGACATGGGCGAGCCAGTGAAAATCGTCGACCTCGCCCGCGACATGATCATGCTCTCCGGGCTGAAGTACCCGGACGACATCGACATCGTCTTCACCGGCCTGCGTCCTGGTGAAAAGCTGTACGAAGAGCTCTTCTACAAAGGCGAAGCCAACGCCCGGAAGGTCCACGAAAAGATCTACTGCGGCGACAACGAAGACGCCCCGCCGCTGCCCCAGGTGCTGGCCGACATCACCCACCTCGAAGAATCCGTCGCCCAGGGCCGACAGGTAACCCTCGAAGGACTTCGTGAAGTC
>JAGQQB010000701.1 GCA_020426425.1 Planctomycetaceae bacterium
AAGCTGGAGCTTGGGAACCAGAGTGAGCCGACCGCCAACAGCCAACCGCCGACAGCCCTATTCCGGCGGTGCCGGTGCCTCGGGGGGCGCGGCGACTTCCTCCGGCGGCGCCTCACTCAACGGTTCGACAATCGCTTCATCCGCCGCGTGGTAGACACCGCCGGTTGGGCCGTCGTATGCGAATGGAGCTGGTTGAGCTTCGAGCATTTCGTTCGGCCACGCATGGGCGCGGGCTTCTCCTTGCCGGTTTGCATGGTCGTACGCTTCGGGTAACCAGCCCCCTTCGGCGAGGAAGATGTTGTTGTGCTCCAGCAGCACTCCCTTGCGAAACTCCAGCGCAACGAGTGCCTTGTTATAGTCCACCAGGCTCTGATAGTACGCCACCTCTGCTTCCGCCTGTCTCGCCTGGGCACGCAGCAGATCGTCCAGGAGTTTGTCTCCTTCGCGCACGTTGGGTTCAAGGTACTTCACATTCTCGCGGGCGGCGAGCAGTCGGTTGAGGTTCTTCTGCGCGGTGGAGTAGGAACGGGCAAGTTCTTGAAACGCAATCGCCAGTTCGTGGCTGATTTCCCGTTCCTGTTCCTGGAGCACCTTCTCCGCTTTCGCGAGCCGAATCTCGTAGTTCCGCACTTGGGCGTGGGCGGAACGGAAGCCGAACGGCATGCTCATTTGCAGACCCAGATTCCAACCTGTCTCATCTCCCTGCGTGATCGTTTCGTAGAAGTCGTTCAGTCCGTGCGGCGTGCCAGCGACATCGGCATCGGTGTTCGCGAACAGATGATCGCCGAAGCCATTCACCTGATAGCCGCCCAGGGCGTCGAGCCGTGGCCGCGTGAGACTGCGGGCGGCTTTAAGCTGCAAACACAGCGAGCGAATGCTCCACTTCTGCCGTCGCAGTTCGACCCGGTGCGAGAGCGCTTCGGTGAGCGAGGCATACCAGTCGGGAACGAGTTCGGCAGTCACTGGCTCATCTGCCGGACGGAGCGTGGCCCCATCGTTCACAGCCATGCCCATCAGGCGACGCAGGCGGATTTCGGACGAGTAGATCGACGACCGAGAGTTCTCGACAGCCGCTTCGGCGGCAAACAGTTGATCACGCGCCTGGGCGACTTCTGCCCGAGTCCGGGTACCAGCTTCGAGTTGAATCTGTGCGGTCCGCCACGTGCCGAGCGCCGCATCGCGGGCGGTGACAGCCGTGTGGAAATTGCGATAGGCGAGATACAGATCCCAGTAGGTGTCTTCGACATCTTTGGTCAGATTGCGGACCGCCGCTTCAAAGTCGGCGATGGCGATGTCGTTGTTGATGCGGGCGATCACCACCCCTTGCGATACCCCGGTCAACCCGCCGAACTGCTGACCAATCGGTCCGGCGATGCGCGTGAACTCGGTTCCCGAACCTGCGAGCAACGGCAACTGATACTGCAGGGCGACGTTGCCGGTGTAGACCGAGGGGAACAGCGACGCCGTGTTG
>JAGQQB010000702.1 GCA_020426425.1 Planctomycetaceae bacterium
GATGGGATTGTGCAAGATGACCCCCAGGCGACCTACGTTGGCAATTGGACCGACAGTACGTTTTCGAAGCCGTACTATGGCGAAGGGTATCGGCACGCCAATACGTCGACTGATCGAGCGACGTTTGAGTTCGAAGTGACGCCCGGTGAGTACGACGTACGTTTCGCGTATACGGCGGCGGAGAATCGATGCCGGGAAACGTCGGTACTGATTGAGCACGCTGATGGTGAAACGACCAAGGTGGTGAACCAGCAACAGATACCGACATTGGAAGGCTTCGTTTCACTGGGGGCCTTCACATTCAACGAGCGGGCCACAATCTCCATCTTCAAACAGCAGGGGATTGACGGGGTGGTGATCGTCGATGCCGCGATGCTCGTTCCGTTACGCAAGAGCGATGAATCGGAAGCGGTTCGACAGGAACGCAAGAAACAACTCGCACGGCATTCCGAATTGCAGACGCAGTTGACGACACTCAAGCGGGAAATCGACACCCTGGAGAAGTCGCTGAAAGAGCGACCGCAGTTGCTGTCGGTTCAGGATGAAGCGCAGATTGAAGATTGTCCGCTGCATATTCGGGGAGTTGTCCAGAATCTAGGTGCACCGGTGCCGCGCGGCGTGTTGCAAGTTGCGCTGCATGGCACTGCTCCACAGTTCCCAGAGGCAACGAGTGGACGACTCGAACTCGCACAATGGATCGCTAGTGCTGAGAATCCGCTCACGGCCCGGGTCTACGTGAACCGGGTGTGGAGTCACCTGTTTGGACGCGGCCTGGTGCGCTCGGTCGACAACTTTGGCGTTCCTGGCGATCGCCCAACGCATCCAAGATTGCTCGATACGCTTGCCATCGACTTCATGGAGCAGGGTTGGTCCACGAAGCAACTGATTCGGCGACTGGTGCTGACGCGGGCGTATCGTCTGGCTGTCGCCCCGCCGCATCCCGCCGATCCTGAGAACCGACTGTTGTCCCGTGCGACCGCCCGCCGACTGGAGGCCGAAGCACTCTATGATTCTCTGCTCCTGCTAAGTGGCGAACTGCAGTTTGACCTGGGAGGCGACACGATGCGTCCAGGCACTAAGAGCGAATACGGCTATCAATTCGATGTCGGACGGCGGGCACTGTACCTGCCAGTCTTCCGCAATGAATTGCCCGCTTTGTTCGCGACGTTCGATTTCCCGAATCCAAATCTGTCGACAGGTCAGCGCAGTGTGAGCACGCTCTCCACACAGGCGCTCTACCTGCTGAACAATCCATTCGTCGAGCAGCGGGCCGCGGCGACGGCGACGCGACTGCTCGACGAATTTGCGACGACAGATGAACGGCTCGAATTCCTGGCATTGCAAACGCTGAGCCGTCCATTTTCTCCAACCGAGCAGCAACTGCTGCGGAGTTATTTGGACCAGGAACGCGGCAGCGGGGCTTCCGAGCCAGAAGCCTGGGCGAGGTTGACGCATTCGCTCA
>JAGQQB010000703.1 GCA_020426425.1 Planctomycetaceae bacterium
CGCTCCGGAGTTAATCACCTCCATGGCGTTCGCTGGAATTGGCTGACCATCAAACCGTGTCCCGATCACAGCGTTGAAGAGAAGCGGTCCGAATGGGCGCACTCCGCTGTGTAAATCGCGGGCGTGATTGAGAATGATCACCTGGGCCTCGGAATGGCGATCAAACTCCGCTCCCAACTCGCCCCAGTCGGTGAACGTATGGTCCGGACGCGGCTCAATGGGTGGCAGCGGGAACATGTTGAAGTGACCCGTCTTGGTCGTCACCTCATTGCCGATCACCGGCGTGAAGTGACGCAGCAGTCCCAGTTCCTGTGCAGCTGGCCTGTAGTCAATCTGTTTGTTGTGGTCCGTCGCAATTGCCAGTTCAATGCCTTCACCAGCCAGCGTCACCATCCTTTCCTCGATGCTGCAGTCGCCGTGGCCGGAATGTGTGAGCGTATGCACATGCGTATCGCAGGCGACGTAACCTGTCGTCGACACTTCGCGCTCGATGCTCAGGTCGAGTGATCGCGAGTCACCGGCGGTTAGTTGGACCGACTGCTGAGCGAGTGAGTATTCGAAGCCGCGTCCTGCGAATATTGTGTATTCACCTGCTGGGAGACTGAACGTGGCGTCGCCATCGCCGGCATAGATCACGCCCGGTCGAACTGCGAGCAGCGGTCGTAGCGGAACATGAACGGTCTGGAGCGCGCCGTGCGAATTAAGAATCGTCAGGCGGCAGGGAGTCGCCTCGCGCGTGGACTTGTCCGTGACATGAACCGTGAGCTGACACTGCTGGAGCCACGGTTTCTCTGCCCGAGGATGCAGCCGAATCTGTCCCAGCCGAATGTCGTCGACCGCGTCCGCCGGGCCTTCAATGGTCAACCGGTTCTCGCCTTCCCGCAGTGCGCCTTCCGGCACCGGCAGTGAAATCACGAGATCATTTTCGTCACGCGGCAGGGGCTCCAAGGGCGTGTCGTTCAGTCGCACCTTCCATGCCTGCTTGACATCCTGCTGATGAATCTCCAGCAGGTCGGCGTCGATGAATGATGACTGGAAGGTGAGATCCAGTTTTTCGATCGGAGTCGATTCGGCAAACTCTGTCCACTCCGGCGCTGCGTCTGGTCCTCCACCACTGCGCAGATGGACCAGACGTTCACCCGACTGGATCACGATTGGTTCAGAAGCGATGCCGAGTTGGCAGAGTGCCGCGCAGAACAACAGGACGATCCCCACCTGTTTTCCCTGCCCACCTGATGATGTCGTACTGAACATGCGCGGATTTCCGTTGGTTGGTTGGGCGACGATTCATACTGTGGGAGCCTGGATCAGATCACATCTTCGTCATGACATTCTACCGAACGAGTCTCAGTTTGGCCTGATGTCGACCGCCACGACAAGTCCGGCGCAGCGTGATCGAGCCTCACCTCCAGGCGACATCAAACTGCAACTGGACTCGGCACCATTCGGCGAATTGCG
>JAGQQB010000704.1 GCA_020426425.1 Planctomycetaceae bacterium
CACCAAATCCCGAAGTCATGCGCTGACGCCGACAGCACATCGTTGTCGCCATCGCCGTCGAAGTCGTAGACGTACATCTGCGAGCAGGCAGGGCCGAATTTGTGTTCGTGGAAGACCCACTGCTGGGTCGGATCGGTCCCGGCCGGAGGTGCTTCCCACCAGCCGCCGGTGATGAGGACATCGTTGCGGCCATCGCCATTGAGGTCACCCACGCCGAGGCCATGCGAGAAGCGTTCGGTGCCTGGCGCGCCAGGGTACGAGATGGGATGAATCTTCCACATCGCCGCCGGATGCGTTTGCGGCGACAGATACGCCATGTGATTCCCTCCCACCCCACACAGCAACTCCCTGCGTCCATCTCCATTGATGTCGAGATACTGCGGGCTTTCGTTGGAGGTGATGGAAGTGATTTCGTGGCGAGGCCAAAGGGCTGCGCCCCCATCGAGGACTGAGGACTGAGGATCTAGATTCTTGGTTCTCGATCCTAGTTCATTCTCAAACCACCACGTTTGCTTCCCTGGAAAATCGACCACGATGAGATCGAGGTCGCCGTCGTGGTCGAGGTCTTCGGCGTAGTTCATGAAGGAGTCGCTGTAGACTTTCGGATCGAACTCGTTCGGGCCGACGATGAGGTTGGTGGATGTGAGGGGACGTTGCTGATTCTGCTCCTGACTGTCGGCATTGACTGAGTCGTGCGTCGATCGGAACTGATACCACTGGCTCCCCGCCGCGATGTCGAGTTGGCCATCGTTGTTGAAGTCGGCGATGCAGACTCCTTCCGAGCGGAAGCGGTCGTCGAGTTGGGTTTTGTGCCAGGTGATCTTGTCCCCGGCGATGGCTTCACCGGTAGACGTCGGGAATGTCCCTGGCACTGAGCCATTGGCGGCATGGGGCGGCAGCGGATCGAGGAGTTCCAGCTTGAGATTGCGGAAGCGGACTTCGGTCGGTCCGCCGCTGTGGAGTTGGAACGCGAGCAGTCCCTGTCTCGCTGCGGCAGGATCGATGCGGTCGACGGAGGCGACATCGTTCACGAACGTCCGCACGCGATTCCCAACGGCGACGATTTCGTACTTCGTCCACGCCCCAGGTTCGACGGTCGCTTCAACATCGTGCAGCAGTCCACGTCCGCGTTCTTCGTACAGTTTGCCCCACCAGCCAGGACCGATATCGGCCTGATAGCCTTTTACTTCACCATCGGGCAGCGGCTCGCTACGGAGTTGAATGCCACTATTGCCGATATTGTCCTTCAGCTGCACCTCACAGGTGAAACGGAAGTTCGCCAGCGACAGTTCGCTGAGTAGAAACGCATTGTGCTTCAAGCCGGTCGAGCGACCGACGATTTCGCCATTCTCGACGCTCCACAGCACGGCATCTTCCTCGCGCGTGCTCCGCCAGCCGGTGAGATCCTGGCCATTGAAGAAACGGTCGATGGTCGCGGCGGTC
>JAGQQB010000705.1 GCA_020426425.1 Planctomycetaceae bacterium
CTCCACCCAACGCTGCCAGGCGTAGGTCCATTCCATCCACATTCGCAGCACCGACCACAACAGCCGCATGCGGCCGACATGCTCCGGCGACATGCGGTCCTGCTTCTGAAACGACTCTTCAGCCGCCGCCTTCAGTCCCCACCGCTGCGCCAGCGCAGCACAGACGCCATCGGCAGAGAGATCTGGCTCGACATCCTCTTCCAGACCACCCGCCGCCTCTGCCATCGCGAACAGATCAAACAACTGGCCACGATAAGGATCGACCTCCAGCGGCTTATTACTGGTCTCGGCTTCGATGAGAAGTCCTTCGAGCCGGGTGAGCAGGGTTTCAGCGAATTGTCGTGTGGGAGGCATGGGGAGTGGGTCGCTCAGAGAGCCGTCAATTCAAATCATGAACAGTTGGGCGATCCCTGCCGATTGCATCCGACCTCCATTTCGGACGGTGCGCCGCACCATGGATTATTGGAGCCGATGGCACTCAACGATCTGATGTCGACTCGCCCCCAGTGTCGTCCGACCTTTGAGTTGGGGCGAGTCCAATTTGATCGACGCGACCCTGGTTGCCACACGAAGCGGAAGCTGGACTCGGCACGATTCGGAGAATCGTGCGACACTGGTCCAGTCCGCATCGGTTTCCCGCGAACGATGTGCATGTTGCTCTCGTTCGCGGGCCGTCTTTGGCTCCAGCGTGGTACGAACTACGGAGCCGGCACAATCCGCGCCGTCTTGATGTAGTCCAGCTTCGGGAAACTCGCCTTCAGGTATTCGTTGCCACGGGACTGAATCTGGCCCTGGTTGGGGCCGCGACCCTGCGGGGCGCCTTCGCCGTACTCGCTGTACAGCTTGTCGACCACATCCATGCCGCCGATCACTTTCGCGAAGGGAGCGAAGCCCTGGCGATCCAGGAAGCTGTTGTCGCCGAAGTTGATGAATATCTGCGTGGTCCGGGTGTTCGGTCCTGCGGTAGCGAAGGTGACCATACCCCGAGTGTTGGACTGGGTCGTCTTGTCGTCGGGGATGTTCTTTTGACGCCACTGGGCAGCGACGGCGGGATCGCCATGAATGCCGAACTGCACCATGAAGCCTTCGATCACGCGGAAGAAGCGGCAGTCGTCGAAGTGCTTGGCTTCGACCAGTTCCTTGAAGCGGGCCGCACCATGAGGCGCCCAGTCCGGATGGACCTCCATCACGAAATCTCCGGCGGACGTCTCGAACTTAACTTGAAACACTTTGCTCTCCTGGGCTTGAGCGGTTACGGATGCGAGCAGCAGCGCGGCTGCCGCGAGAAACAGTCGTGAAACCACCATGTCTGACTCCTGTACTATTTCAGTTGTTGGGGAATTCAGTTTTCAGGGAACACCGGATCACAGATGACCGCATCTGCTAGAGCCGGTTTCAAAACTTCTGGTAACCCGACGCGTCAGCGAGGGATTTCGTGAAT
>JAGQQB010000706.1 GCA_020426425.1 Planctomycetaceae bacterium
ACGGTGTGGGTGCCGAAGTTGGCATCGGTGGGGCCAAACACGGTCACCACCTGCGGCAGATCCTGTTCAGGTGCAGGTTCGGCAACCAGGATTTCCCAATCCTCTTCGACACGCACAATCGGCGGAGCCTCTGCGAGCTTCTCGGCAAGTGACTTCCCTTCCTCAGCTTGCAGCGGCAGAGCGATGGACGACAGCAACAGCAACACGAGCGCGGAACTGCGGAGCGACATGGTGACCTCGATTCTCAGCGTTTGACAGCAAACAGGGCTCAGCTGGCACCGAACAGTCGACGGGGATCGACAGTCGGTCGCATCTGTTCGCATTTCGTCTCTGCGGTCCATGCAGGGAAACTGACGCAAACATACCCTGCTTGAACCTAGTTCACCCTACTTCCCGCAGGATGGGACTTTCCGAAAAGTTTTTGAGGGAAATCCACGAATGTCGCGAAATCCCGCTGGTGTCACGGCAATCTGTGTTGCAACGCGACAGTTTCGCTGCGCGGCTGATGCGAAGGCTGCGATCTGAAGCAGTCCGATGCCCTGGCCATCTCTCGCTGTCGAAGCAAGTGTGGATTTGCCGCAACATTGAAGACGCGCTCCGTAGCCGGAATGCAGCGCTGCAACATTCGAATCGCGCCGAGTTTGACGTCGTGATCTGAAAGGCCCAGATACGCGAGACGCGACACCGGCGCGAGTGTCGATTTGGTCAAGTGGGGCACCACTCCGCCGCATCTTGAGTGAATCGCCCCACCGATAGTGCGATCTGTAACGTTTACAATCACGCGGCCACTCTTTTGAAAACTCGCCAAAGGCTCATTGACCGAAATGGCCAAATGATGAGAATCCGCTCGCCCGGTTGAGGTCGCCCGACCGCAGCAGGGCACACAAGTCACACCATTTCGCGATCGTCAATTCTTCCCTTCCTGACGGTCGTTTCCAACTCCAAAACAAATCAACCGTCACGACGACACGATCCAGTTTGTGGATCGTTGGGGCATGGATGCCCCATTGTCTTGTCACTTCCGCATGCACCAGTTTCACTCGACCTCTGGACTGCTCAGCCTCAAGGCGCTGTTTCCCGCAGCGACCTTTGTCGGGGCACCAGACATCGCGGTGGACCGGGTGGTGGAAGACAGTCGCGCGGTGACTCCTGGTTGCCTGTACGCGGCAATGCCGGGGACCACGACACACGGACGTGAATACGTCCACGAAGCCCTTCAAGGCGGGGCCGCGGCAATCCTTTCGGATGGCCCCCTCGCGGGACTCTCTGTCCCTCACTGCATCGTACCCGACGCCCGTCGGGCCTACGGTGAACTCTGTCACGCCCTTCATTTTCATCCCTCTGAAAAGCTGGGAATGGTGGGCGTGACTGGAACCAACGGTAAGACGACGATCACCTGGCTCGTACGATCGCTGCTCGAACGCTGCGGTCGCCC
>JAGQQB010000707.1 GCA_020426425.1 Planctomycetaceae bacterium
TGTGGCGGCGACGCCAGGATCTCGGCAACGGCGGTCCGTTGCATCTGTTCCCATTCGGCGTACGCTGGTTTGATCTGCTCACGTGCCGCTGCGAGTGGAGCACTCAGTTCCTTGAGCTTCGCATCGAACTCTGCCTTGGCGATGAGATACGCGTCCTGTGCCGCAGCCGAACTGGGGAGAGTGCGGTTCTGTTCGTCGGCGTTATTAAAGTACGCGAACAGTTGATAATACTCGCGCTGCGGGATGTCGTCATATTTGTGCGAGTGACACCGAGCGCAGGTGAGCGTCAATCCGAGCCAGACAGATCCCACTGTTTCGACGCGGTCGAAAATTGCTTCGACGCGAAACTCCTCCTGATCGGTTCCCCCTTCCGTATTAGTCAGCGTTTGCCGATTGAATCCGGTCGCCACCAGTTGATCGTGCGTCGGCTCTGGCAATAGATCGCCGGCGAGTTGTTCGATGGTGAACTGATCGAACGGCATGTCGGCGTTAGTGGCATCAATCACCCAGTCGCGATACCGCCATGCATGATAGCGCGGCCGGTCCTTCTCATAACCATCGGAGTCGGCATAGCGCGCCTTATCCAACCAGTGCCGCCCCCAGCGTTCGCCAAAGTGGGGTGAAGCGAGCAGTTCATCAACAAGCTGCTCATACGCCTGCGGGGACTGGTTGTTGACGAACGCCGCCACCGCCGCAGGAGTCGGGGGCAGGCCGAGCAGGTCGTAATACAAACGTTTGATGAGCGTCGATCGATCTGCCTGCGGGGCGGGCGCGATCTTCGCCTCCACAAGTCGAGCACGCACGAAGGCATCAATTGGATGCACCCCAGCCAGCGGCGGCTCCAAGCGTTGCAATGGCTGATACGCCCAATGGTCGTTCTGTTCCTCCGCCCCATCCACGCCGTCGGGCCATTCCGCACCGGCCTTAATCCAGGCCCGCAGCAACTCAATCTGTGCGGCGGTGAGGTTGTCGCCATCCGGTGGCATCACGCGGTCAGGATCGTCGCCGGAGACATACTTCAGCAGTAGGCTCTCCTCGGGCTTGCCGGGCATAATCACGTCGCCGGTATCTCCGCCAGCCAGAGCATCTTCCTTGCGATCCAGCCGCAAGCCCGCCTCTTTCATCTCGGGGCCGTGGCATTCGTAGCAGCGCGACTCGAAGATTGGACGGATCTCCTTGACAAAGTCCGGTCCTGCGGCAAAGACGGTGTGCGATAGGCATCCAATCAGTACGGCCAGGCAGATCAACGAACGACACGACATCAGAATCTCGCTGCGGAGGACACGTTCCATTTCTTCGACCGAACATGTTAACACAGCCTGATCCGTTCTTGAATCCGCCGGTCTGGATTGAGATACTCCAGACAGAACATCTCCAATTGGCCCGTCCGGCCACCCCCACATCCCAACCGGGAGTTCCCCATGCGATTCGCA
>JAGQQB010000708.1 GCA_020426425.1 Planctomycetaceae bacterium
GGCAGGCGATAGTACTGCCCGGTCTTTTCCGAGAGCCACTGGCAATACATCTTGGCGGCGACCTGGGTCATACAGATGGCAGGAAAGCCATCGTGCCCCATGCCGAAGGTCATGTCGGTGTATTCTTTGGTCGGCCGGGTCACGGCATCAGCAAGTTCGTCGACTGTGTCCTCATTGCGGCCCATCAGCTTGCGGCGCTGGACGTCCAGATTCAGCCGCCAGGTGTCGTACTCATCCCAAGTGACTTCGCACTTCCCCATCCAGAACGGGTCCACCTTGACCTTGTGCTGCGGGCCTTCGTCATCGACCCGTTCGGCTTCGCCGTCAGGACTGCCCATGACGAATTCGCCCCCCTTAATGGGGAGCATTTCGAACGTCACGTCGGTGTCACGGAGTGCTTGCTTGTACGGCTTCATCTCCGCTTCGGTTGCGGCGACGCTCTCCGGACTGCGCAGATAGAGCTTGTTGTCATCTGGCTCAGCAGCGGTGAGTGGCTGGACAAACAGCAGTAATCCTCCCAGGGCCACTTGCCGGGCGCGGGGGATCAGGCGTAGGGTAGTCATCATGAATTGGTGTCCTAAACGGTCACAATGGGGTGGGATGCGATGAACGACGAACAAAATCTGGCGATCAATTCTAACCGTCACAGCCTGCGGTCTGGTGTCCTTCATCTCCTGTGCGGAGCCATTGCGCTCCTGGTGTTGGGTGATCTCCTCAATGCGGAAGAAGGGTTGCGACGGTACGAATACCTGCAAATCCGCATGGGTATCCCCGTGCAGATTACATTGTACGCCGACCGGGAAGATGTGGCAAATCGCGCCGCCGATGCCGCTTACGACCGCTTTCGCGAACTCGACCGCATTCTCAGTGACTACGATCCCGACAGTGAACTGATGCGGTTCTGCGCTGCGTCTGCCGGGACGTGCGTTCCCCTGAGTCCGGAACTGATGTCTGTATTGACGCAGGCGCGGCAGTTCTCACAGGCATCTGACGGGGCGTTCGATGTCACGGTCGGACCGGTGGTCAAGTTGTGGCGGGTGGCGCGTCGCCGCAAGGCTTTGCCGGATGAGAAAGCGTTGGCGGCGGCCCGTGAACTCGTCGACTGGCAACAGGTGCGGCTCGATGCGGAGCAACAGACAGGCGCCCTGCTGCGAGCAGGCATGCGGCTCGATCTCGGCGCCATCGCGAAAGGCTACGCCGCCGATGAAGCCCTGCGCGTAATGAAAGCCAACGGTGTCGCGATCGCGTTGATCGATGCTGGCGGTGACCTCACACTCGGCGATCCACCACCAGGCCGCGCTGCGTGGTCTGTCGTCATCGAACCACTCCAACCCAAGGCGACGGCCAACGGCAGCGCGCAGCCGGTTCCGGTCACACTGCACCTCAAGAACTGCGCCGTCGCCACCTCCGGCGACGC
>JAGQQB010000070.1 GCA_020426425.1 Planctomycetaceae bacterium
CATCGACGCGCTTGGACGTCTGTGGCAACACAACCGCCTCGAAGACAATTCGGCGATCCTGGTCAATCGGCCTTCTGCTTCCCTTGCCGACGCTTTCCTGGTCCGCCACCACTTGGTCCACCCTCAGCACGACCGGCGCCGATCTCGGAATTGTACTTCGCCCACAACTTCTTCAGTTCGGCGAATTTGTCCGTGTTCTTGGTCGACAGATCCTGACCTTCCGTTCGATCGCGAGCGATGTCGTACAGTTCCCAGGGACCGTTGTTGCGATTGACGAGTTTGAAATCACCCGCGCGCAAGGCGTTGTTCTTCCCGTAGAAGGTGAAGTAGATCGCTTCGTGCGGCTCGCGTTGCTGGCCAGCAAAGATGGGACGCAGGCTGCGTCCCCGCGCTGGTCCGACCGATCTCCCCTGATATTCACTCGGGTACTGTGTCTCGGCCAGATCGAGGAACGTCGTCATGAAGTCGACCAGATGCCCCGGTTGGTGTGTGATCTGTCCCGGAGTCGCGATCCCTTTTGGCCAATGTGCGATCAATGGTGTGCTGATCCCGCCTTCGTGCTGATTCTGTTTGTACTCGCGCCAGGGGGTGTTACAAGCATGTGCCCAGCCTTTGTCGTAGGTCCAGTACGACTCGGGATCCCACGGCATGAGATTCCGTTCAATCGTGTTCGGCTTCGTTCGCTGGAACGGACAAGCGCCATTGTCGGAAAGGAAAAGGATGAGGGTGTTGTCAAACTCCTCCAGCTCACGCAGCGTGTCAGTCAGGCGACCAATGTTCTGATCAACGCGATCTACCATCGCGGCGAAGGTGGCCATCATCAGGTTCTCGCGTTCGCGCTGTTTGTCATCGAGCGATTCCCAGGCAGGGACATCATCAGGACGCGGCGAGAGCTGTTGCTCTGCGGAAACGATGCCCAGTTCCTTCATGCGTGCGAGTCGTTCCTCGCGCAGCTTGTCCCAACCTTCGCGATACCGATCCATATACTTCCGGACTTCGGCCTCCGGCGCCTGGAGGGGATAGTGCGGCGCATTGTATGCCAGGTACAGAAAGAACGGCTTCGCGCGGTCCGCTTCGTGAATGAACTTGATGGCATAATCCGTGTCGGCGTCGGTGGTGTAGAAGCCGGACTTGGGGACTTCGAACGGCTTGCCATCGAGGCGGAAGGTGTTGTCGCCGGTAAAGAAGTTGGTCGCCCCGCTCAGATGGCCGAAGTATCGATCAAAGCCACGATCAGTCGGCTCCGCGCTCATGTGCCACTTGCCGCTCATCAGCGTCGTGTAGCCCGCTGGTTGCAGCGCCTCGGCCAGCGTGACCGCGTTGTTGAGTTTTCCGACGCCCACTTCCGGCGCGTATCGACCCGTGAGCAGCGTCGCGCGCGTCGTTTCGCATTTGGCGCAATTGTAGAATTGTGTGAACCGCAAGCCACGCTGAGCGAGACCATCGAGATGCGGCGTGCGAATCTCACCGCCATAGCAGCCGATGTCCGAATACCCCATATCGTCGACGAGAATCAGAATGATGTTCGGTCGTTCCGTCGCCGGGGCGCTGGACGCGAGCACCAGGAATGCGGTCAACAGCAAACTGAGCTTCCAACCATGGAGCCGACAGCGGGATCGAACAGCATTGGCGCGGAACATGCGATGACGTCTCCTGTGAGAGCGGCTGACGAGACTGGGCGAAAGCAATTGAACGGCGAACCATTCTGCGCCGTTGACAGCATGGGGTCAATCGGACGGCGGAACGTGAGGAAGACCGGGTGCGGATCGCCATCGTGACTGGAATCCTGGCAGCCGAGCGCCGCTCTGTTTCCCAACGAGTTCGGCGGACGATGCGACTCTTCTCGGCCTCGCGGCTTCGCGTGAGATCTCTTCCGTGCCTGAGTCGTAGCGACACGCTGTCTCCAGGGTTCGACGAACCTGCTTCTGTCGATCCGTCGATGCCTACTACGGACCAGAGTTGCCACCATGCAGCAGCCCTTCGCGTCCTTGCATCTCGGCGACTCCGCGTTGCAAGAGACTGAGGCACAACAGCGTCCAGCCTGTCCACGTCTTCGATGCACGCACGGAGGGCACTCCACTGGTTCATGTTCCCCAGCGCGGCGTCAGGGAGATACTCAGGCCGAGTTGATCACAGATGCGCCCGACGATGAAATCGACGAGGTCGTCCAGTGTTGTCGGCTGGTGATAGAACCCAGGCATCGCCGGCAGGACGACTCCCCCAGCAGTGGTCAGTCGCTGCATGTTCTCCAAATGAATCGCACTGAGCGGTGTTTCGCGCGGAACAACGATCAGTTTGCGCCGCTCCTTAAGATGCACATCAGCAGCACGATGAATGAGGTTCGATGAGATCCCCTGCGCGATGCTCGCCAGCGTCCCCATTGAACAGGGACAGACGATCATTCCAGACGAAGGTGCCGAGCCACTCGCGACCGGAGCGTTGAAATCGAGCAGGGAGTGATAGCGGACCTGACCGGGACACTGCGCCGCCTCGGCCAGTGGCCGGCGCTGGAACTTGAGTAACGCGTCAAGGTCGGGTTGAGCAAGATCGACCTCAAGTCCGACCTCCGCCGACAGCACTCGCGTGGCGGCGTGACTCAGCAACAATTGAACGTCGTGCCCTGCATCGACCAACACCTGCAGCAAACGCAATGCATACGGGGCACCGCTGGCGCCAGTCATTGCGAGCACGAAGTTGGCCATGGGGAGGTGCTTGGTAACGGTGTTCTGGACTGAGAGTTCAGAGCCGGGAAGCGAGCGAGAATCGAGATTCAGACGCTTCGTCCTCTCCTTCGATCAATTGCCGGTCTTCAGGATCATAGTCAGACAACCAGTGCGCGACGATCGAATTCCCTGCGGCTCGCAAACCGCACAATCGCCGCCTTAGCCCATGGAACTTGCCAGCGTCTCTCGAAACGGCTTGCCAATCCCCTTCGAATCAGTCAATCTTCATGGGTTAAGGTTCATGTTTTCTGGTCTGGGTACCGTGATGTTGAGACTCACTGCTCAAGGGATGCACTTGTGCGACGGGGTAACCCGGCGAGAATGGTTGCGGCTGGGATCGCTGGGCTTGGGGGGGCTGACCCTGCCCACCCTGCTGCGTGCCCGGGCCGAGGGGGCGGAAACTGGTCATCCAGCGACTGCGAAGTCGGTGATCGTGCTGTTCAACTCCGGCGGGATGCCGCAGCACGAAACATGGGATCCGAAGCCAGAAGCGCCAAAAGAAGTTCGTGGCGACTTTGGGGTCATCTCGACGAAGACCCCCGGGCTGTTCGTCGGTGAGTTGATGCCCAAGTTGGCTCAGTTGACCGACCGCATCGCGGTGATTCGATCCATGGTGACGGGCGACAATGCTCATTCGACCAGCGGCTACCAGATGCTCACCGGGGTGCCGCATGTGCCCCTGAATCGCGAGAATGCCGGGCCGGGCAAGCCAAATGACTGGCCCTCCTTGAACGCACTGGTCCAGGCGCTCCGACCGACTCGCGGTGGCCTACCTGCCTCAATCGCGCTGCCGCGCAAAATGGCGAACAACAACGGGCAGGATCCCTGGCCGGGGACAGATGCCGGATTCCTCGGTCGCAAGGTCGATCCCTGGTTTCTGGTCTGCAATCCAAACGAAGAAAACTTCACCATGCCGGGCGGTGAGTTCCTGGACGGCATGGCGCAGGCGCGATTCGACTCGCGTCTGTCGTTGATGCAGCAACTGCGACAACCGCTCGATCAGCTGGAACGCCAGGCGACAATCACAGACTACAGCAACTACCAGCAGCAGGCACTGGAGTTGATTGCAGGAGGATCGGCGCGACAGGCGTTCGACATCGAAGCGGAGTCGCCGGAAACACGCGAGCGGTACACTCGGACTCATTACGGACAGAGCGTGCTGCTGGCCCGTCGCTTGATTGAAGCCGGCGTATCGCTGGTGCAGGTACAGTCAGTCTCCGAAGATAAGAATCGCCCCAATGGCGGTGGCTGGGATACGCACACCAAGCACAGCGAAAGCCTCAAAGGCTGGTTGATGCCGACATTCGATCAGGTCACGTCGACGCTGATTCTGGATCTCGAAGAGCGAGGCCTACTGGATGAGACACTCGTCTGCATGGTGACCGAGTTCGGGCACACACCAAAATTCAACAAGCGAGAAGGGCGAGATCACTGGGGACGTGTCTTTTCCATCGCGCTCGCTGGTGGGGGAATTCGTGGCGGAATCGTGCATGGCGCCTCAGACCGCAACGCAGCCGAACCAGCACTCGATCCCGTTCAGCCGTGCGACTATCTCGCCACGGTCTTCCATTGCCTCGGCTTCGCGCCCGACACCATCGTGCATGACGTCGAAGGGCGCCCGCTGCCGATCAGTCGCGGCAAAGTGCTCGACGGGTTGCTGGCGTAGAGCACGTCAATTCACGTGAACCTGACCATGAAGCGACCACTCCAATATCTCGTTTTGCTGGTCGGAGTCGTGCTGTTTGCGACCACGGGACGAGCGGAAACTCCACCAAACATCATTCTGATACTCTGCGACAACCTCGGCTATGGCGATGTCGGTTGTTATGGATCGAAACTGCATCGCACACCGCATGTCGATCGACTGGCCCGGGAAGGTCTGCGGTTTACGGACTTCTATGTCTCCAGCGGAGTTTGCACACCGTCGCGCGCGAGTTTGATGACCGGTTGCTATCCGCGCCGCGTTGGCTTACATCGGCCCGATAATCCCGGACTGGTGCTGCAGCCGGTGTCGCACATGGGATTGCATCCTGATGAAGTCACCATCGCTGAAGTGCTCAAGTCCGCCGGATACGCAACCAGCCTGATCGGCAAATGGCATCTTGGCGATCAACCGACGCTGCTCCCAACGCGACAAGGCTTCGACGAATACCTGGGGATACCATACAGCGATGACATGACTCCCCGCGAAGGCAAGCCATGGCCGCCGTTGCCGCTGGTGCAGGGGGAGAAAGTGCTCGAGAGCGGCGTCGATCGAGACTTTCTCACGCAGCGCTACACTGAGGCGGCGGTCGACTTCATCACCCGGCATCAGGAGCAGCCATTCTTTCTGTTCCTCTCCCACGCGATGCCCGGCAGCACCCGCACACCGTATGCCCGACCGGAGTTTCAGGGACGCTCAAAGAACGGGAAGTGGGGCGACTCGGTTGAGGAGATCGACTGGTCGACCGGACAGCTGCTTGATTGCCTGCACAGTTTGCAGTTGGAGCAGCGAACGCTCGTGCTGTGGATGTCCGACAACGGGGCGCCGCGCCGCGATCCTCCCCAGGGGACCAACGCGCCGCTCAAAGGGTGGGGCTATGATGTCAGTGAAGGGGCGATGCGGGTGCCGTGCATTGCCCGCTGGCCGGGTCATGTTCCTGCTGACGAGACGAGCGGACAGGTTTGCACGTCGATGGATCTGTATCCGACGTTCGCCGCGCTGGCGGGCGCGAAGGTGCCGGATCAACCACCACGCGATGGGCGTAACATCACCGCCGTGCTGCAGGGGAAGACGCAAGAAGAACTGCGTGAGCGACCGGTCTATTATTACTTTGGCGAGCAACTGCAGGCGGTTCGCCTGGGCGACTGGAAGCTCTATCTCCCGCTCCAGGAGCGAGTGCAAAACGCGCGCGGCACAACGCAAACGTTCGCCGGGGCGCTCTACAATCTGCGAACTGATGTGGCCGAAGAAGAAAACGTGTTGGACGAGCATCCAGACGTCGTCATTCAGATCACCAAGCACGCAGATGCAGCACGCGGGGATTTGGGTGACTGGAACCGACCTGGACGAGGCCAGCGCGAAGCAGCATTCATCGAGCAACCAGTGCCGCTACTGCCATAGTGCATCTTGCGGAATGATGTTCAGCGAGCATGTGTGAACCGCGCCCACGAACGTCCCCCGCTCGCCGTGGTCATTTCTCACGTGCGGCACGTTAATTGAACTGCCAGCCGTAGCTGTTGAGTTCCAGTGCTAGAAAGATGCAGCCAGTAGTCAGGGCCGCGACGGAGATGAACAACAGCGCCACGTAGACGTCCGGTGTCGGATCCTCAGAGTTTTGTCGTGACATTGTCCCCCTCCTGAATGATGCCGTTCTTCGCGGCCAAGATGACCTCAGCGACGGCTGAGTCTGGATTCACTGAAACAACTTTCACTTTGCCCAACCACTCGGCCCCGTTGCCCCCATTGGAGGGAATGTGAACCACATCCATCGAGTGCCCGACAAGCAGGCCATCGTCACTGCCGATGGTCAGCTCCACGAACTTCACGCGGTTGGTCTTGTCTCGTTTGACGGTCCTGACCAGTCCTTCGACCGGGGGTGCCGGGGCGCTCAACTTCGCCACTTCGCGAGGATTCGTCGGCAGGCTGTAGGCGGCGACAATCCGTTCCAGATAGGCTGACTGTTCGAGCAGTTCGTTATGCTTAGCGATCAGTTCATCGTAGTCGGCATTTTTACTGATGATCTGATCTTTCAGGCTGCGGTTCTCCCCCGAGATGGTATCGAGTTGCACCTGGAGTTTGTCGTTTTCAATCCGACGTCGTTCCGCCTCTTCCTGGCGGAAGCGAGCTTCGGCGGCTTTGGCTTGGGCAAGACCTTTCTCTGTGTCCCGCTGCTGTTCAACCGTGTTGTTCTGTCCTTCCAGCGTAGCGACCCGGGCTTCCAGCGTGAGCTTCTCCGCCTGGAAGCGATTGGCCCGTTCGGTTTCGTTCTTCAAGTTCGTGTTGAAGTCCGTCTTGGCCGTTTCCAGTTCTTCCTGAGCGACCTTGATCTGCTGCGTCGCATCATTCAACTGCGTTTGCACTGCCGTGTACTTGCCGTTCCAATTGGAATGAATGGCGTAGACCGCCCCGGCGAACGTCATGAACAGAACGCTCAACACGACCTGCAGGACGACGAGTATCTTTCCGACGTACGACATATTCACACTCCCGAGGGTTGCACTGCCAATCTGAACTCAAGGATTGCAGCGTGGCGTTGAAAACCCTGCCTGTGCCTTCAATTTGATTGTCTGTTGATTCGAATTGTCCGCTCGATTAACCGCACTGATCGTTCGGCACTGAGTCAGATCAACCCAGAGAACGCATCCAGTTATTGTTGAACGGAGGGTGCGTACGACCCTCCGAGTCGTGATTCCAACTGGCCTTTTCGTTCCTCATTCCGCTGCAGTTCACCAGTGAGTTGCACCTGGAGGTTTTCCAGTTGAGCTTCAATCTGCTGCAAACGGTAGATATCGACGTCTAATTCACGCACCTGTTGCTTCAAACGAAACACATCTTCTCGACGTGCGGCCACCTGCAGTTCGAGTTTCTGTGACTCGGAGGTCGCCGTGATCACGTCGGTCGACGTCTTGTCCACTTCGGCACGGACCGCGACCAATCGCTCGCGCAGATTCTTTTCGTACTGTTGCAGCGCCAATTCATCGGCAAGTCGTGCGGCGACAAGTTCGTCCCGCTTGGTTTGCAGTTCTGTCTGCCGCTGCTTGTACAGGGTAATGTCCTGCTTATTGGTCTGATCGACCTCAGCCAGCACCTTAACCATCACATCGGGCAGCGCCTTGGCGGTGGCGACGCTGCTGCCATCGCGGCCGCGCTTCGCTTCCCACTGGCCGCCGGCCCCTTCCTGCTTGATGACTGTATATGCATCGAACGCAGGGTCCGACAGTGCCTGCGACATCTCTGGTTCGCCAAACGTAATGGCGATGGCAAAGCCCATAAAGGCGATGCTCCCCACAGCGAAGGCGACGGCCAGGATCTTGCTGATGCGTGTCAACATGTGCGATGCATTCAGAGGGGCCGGGTGATGGGACAACACTCCGATCTTACGGCGGAGGAAAAATCAGTGTCAACAGGCGCGTTCGTCTTGGGAACCAGAATCCCCACAATCACGGCAGACACCGTGACTCGTCTATCGGACAACGGTCATCGCCCATCTGCAGGCAATCGTGGTCGGAACCGATGACCACTGCAGATCGTTCCCACCCATGCCGGTTATGCGAATTAACCGGTCTGTTGACTGTTGCTGTCGTCGACGCGCCCGTCGGGGCAGATCGTGGCTTAACGACCCGAGATTCGCTGACTCATCCCGTTGAATCTTCTTGACTCTCTCCCCGGTGACCTCGATACTGCCAGTAGGAGATACTGGCAGCAGGACATGTGATTTCATCACTTCGCGCGACTGCAGCTGGCATACCCGTCACAGCGAATGTGCGGGTTCACCTGCGAAGTTGGGATGCATTGAAGTTCTTCAGCCCAATGATCGACAAACAGGATGAGTCCGTGAACTGCGCGATTGATGCGCGTAGCATTGTCTGTTCAGCAGGTGGGTGTTGAAGGAGCACTCTCGCTTGCCAAGTCTCGATTGCCGCTCGGCAGACCTTGTTGACAAGAGAGTCACTATGGCAGGATCGTCCAAACCAACCGCAGTTCACTTCACCCTCGCTTTCTTTGTCACGGCGACATTGATTCTAGGGATTATCTGCTATCTCAACGCCAAGGAACTGGCGAAGGCGCAGGCGGACGCCAAGGCGCAAGGAGACAAAGCCCAGCAGGCACAGTCTGAGCTATCCAAGACCTTGGATCAGGTCACCGCCCTGACGGAAATGATCGGGTATAACTCGTCCGACCTGGGCGAAGCGGGAATCTCTGCCGACCAGTTGCCTGATGGCACTGTTCGTAAATCGTTGTTCACCGCACTCGTCACCAATGGTGGCGCCACCGTACAGCCCTCACCAACGGCCCCCAAGGTATCCGACACGCTGCTGGCGATGCGGACCGCCCTGGATGCGGCCAATTCACAGAACGAGTCTCTGCAGGTCGCCGTGAAGAGTGCGGAAGACCGTCTGAATCAGGAACTGGCTTCCCACCGCAACGAGAAGCAGCAATTGGCCATGTCCCAGGCCGACTCCGAAAAGCAGCTGCAGGACAAGGTTGTAAAGGAACAGGAAGTTCTGCGTTCGAAAGATGATGAAATCTCCAAGCTCAGCGAACAGTATCGCCGCACCTTAATCGAGAAGGAACAGGTACTCGACGAACTCGATCAGGTGCGCGAAGAGAAGGACGCTGATATCGCCTTGCTCGAAAAGCAGGTGCAGGAACTCCGTCGGAAGTTGGATGAACTCGAACAGATCTCGTTCGAAATCCCGGATGGCAAGATTGTGCGTGTGAACTCCACCACCGGCGATGTCTGGATCAATCTCGGCTTCGCGGACGGCCTGCGCGAGCAGACCAACTTTGCCGTATACATTCAGGGGAACGATGGCATGGCCCGGGGTGCCGAAGACGTGAAGGGGAAAGTCTCCGTCACGCGGATTACCGGCCCTCACCAATGCGAAGCCAAGATCATTTCCGAGGATCTTGATCGCCCCATTCGCGAGGACGATCTCGTCTACACGCCGCTGTGGACGCCTGGCGTGAAGGAGTATTTCGCGTTCGTGGGCTTGATCGACTTCGATGGCGATGGCAACTCTGATCGGGAGTTGCTGCACGATCTGATGAAAAACGCGAATGCGGAAATCGAAGTCGAAGTCTCGGACGAAGGAGATCGCATTCCCGCCGAAGGCCGACTCAGCGCGAACACCAAATTCCTGGTTATGGGCGAGATGCCCGATCCCAGTGCCGTGCCGGCGTTCGACACTGCTCGTCGCGAACAGATTGAGAACATGTCGCGCGAACGGACCGCCTTGCAGGAAGAAGCCCTCCGCATGGGGGTTCGCATCGTCCGGTTGCAGGACTTCCTGACATGGGCCGGAGTTGGCTCCCAGGAACGAATGTTCGTCCCTGGCCAGCGGCGTGCGTTTACGTTGAAGTCCGGTTCCCGCAGCGCATCGACCAATGAAGAACTCGGCAACAGCCGACTCTCGTCTGGTCAGGTGTCGGAACTCTTCAACCGCGATGGAACCGGCCAGAAGAAGTCCGAAGGAACCACGAGCAGTCTGTTCAAGAACTAGCGCCAGGGCGATCCTGAGGATTCGCTCACAGTCGGCAAAGCGCAGTGCCCAGTCGTCAGAGTAGACGCTGAAGGTTGAGCCCAGAAGACAACCAACGATAACACAGCCCACTCAGGTCGGCAGACCTGGGTGGGCTGTTGCCATCTGTGGAGGCCAGTCCGGCAGGGCAGAGGCAGATTGCATCGCGTGGTTCACTCGGACATCGGCACCTTTGGCGAAACTGGAATTCAGCGAGAAACAGCCAAGAAAGTTTGATCCATTCGTGATCTGCTCCGTATTCCCCTTCGTGCATGCCAGATCGTTCCTTGGCAACTCACGCACACATTTCGCCACGAACCCCAAAAGGAATCTAATGCGTCGCCCACACCTGCTCTTGCTGATCGCCGCAACACTGCTCGGCACCAACTCGTCCAGTCAGGCCGCAGATGGCAACCAAATCGCAACCGGTCGCTATGAACTGCGATTGATCATTGAGGACCAGGCCAACCCGGAGAACAAGGATATTCGCTTGCCTGCCAAGGTCGTCGTGGATGACGCGCAGGTGACCATCGACACCCATGGATTGGCGGGAAATCCAGTGAAGCTAAGAGGACTTCAGCAGTCGGGGACCATTAAGTTCGGTGTCACCGAACCGGAGGACGAATCACTCGTGACAATCATCTTTACCGGAGCGGGGATGCAAGACGCCACCGCGCAAGGAAAGCTGACAATTCTGATCGACGGCGACAAGAAGGCCAGTGGAACCTGGACTCTGACTTCGGCGGACAAGCCGCGGTAGATCGAGTAGGACGACGAAACTCGACCGACCGAATCGCTCTCGCTGCTGGCAGCCCCGCTGTAACCCCGTGGTAAGAGTGCGCACGAGTGCATGTCGGTCACAAAAAACGGAGACCCAGTCGCCTGGATCTCCGTCAAACTCAATTCTGTCTGCATAACTGCCGGCATTGGCCACGGTGTTCATCACCGTGTGTCAGCCTGGCAGGGTGCGGTAGATCTAACCGCGATTCAGACCCTGCAACGAACGCAGGATTTCGATGGCAGCTTCGGTGCTGCCCGCCTTGGCAACCAGATCGACAGCGGCCTGGAGCGAATCAAGGCTGATACTGCCAGCGGACTTCGTTGCCTTCGGAGCGCCTTTGGCGGCCGCTGGACGAGGCTTGCGAACCACTGTGCGGCGACCCTTCTTCCGCAGACCGAGCTTACGGCGCATATTCGAGAAGGCCACGTTGCACGAGGCTTCGTTGATGTCAACACCGGGGAACTTTGCTTTGAGTGCTTCGTAGCATTCCCGGCCGGTCGACTGGGGATTGGATTCAAGATGAGCACGGATTTCCGCAGACATATTGATCTGTCCGCGAGCTGCCTTCTTCTTTGCCATGGGTACGTATTCCTTGGTTTCAGTGATGGTGGACCACACATGTGTCCACCGAATGTCATGACCGGTTCGACAGCCTGCAACGTCAACGGCGTCCTGGAACCGGCTACTCGCCTGTCGCATCGAATTCACCTGACAATCTCAGGCTACTGTAAGACATGCGAGCAGGGCGTTCACAATTGACCGTTCTCAGGGGAATTAGCACGCCGGTGAAAACGATTAACTCTCACCTGATTTGCGAGCGACTACGGACTAATCCAGTGCTGGTAACGAGTCACCTTCCGCATTGGGAATGCGGGATGTGTGGCTTAGGCTATTGGCTTGCGCCGTAACTGCAAGGGAATCCCCGCCGGTTTTTTGTAATTCCCACAACTAATTACGCCATTGATGCACAGAACTTGAACAAACAGACAGG
>JAGQQB010000709.1 GCA_020426425.1 Planctomycetaceae bacterium
GTGAGACCAGAAGCAGGCGTCTCGACATCGGTCGTGCGGAGAAGCGTCCCATCGAGAATGGCGTTTGCACCTTCGTCGACCGTCAGTCCCGCATTGGTGCTTAGCACTGGCGGATCGTTCGTGTTGTTGAACGTGATCGTGAACGTGACGGGAGCGGTCGTCAGCGAACCATCGCTCACTGTGCCAGAAACCGTTGGTGCCACTTCGCCGCCATCGTGTACAAAGCGAATCGCGCCAGCGGCGACTTCCGCCTGTGTGAACGAGGTGATCGCCGTCCCCTGGGCCGATGTGCGTTCGAACCGACCACCAGTGACAGTGACGTTCCACGTCAATGCACTTGCTGCATGATCGCTGTCAGTCACCGCCAGGTGACTCGTTGTCAGCGTGATGATTTGCCCTTCGTCCACCGCGAATGCCGCCGTCACAATGACCGGCGAATCATTCACCGGCGTGATGTCGATGGAGAACGTCCCGGTCACGGTAGCGTCGCCATCGGTGACAGAGAATGCAAACGAATCGTTTGTGGTTTCGCTGCCATTATGTACGTATCTCAAATTCCCGGTGTCGAGGTCGGCCTGCGTGAACGATGTGACTGGTGTCGCCAACGATCCGGAGAATGCCAGATGTCCATTCACTGGGCTACTCGTAACCGTGTAGGAGAGTCCCGCCGCCGATGACTCAACATCGGTCACCTTGAGACGTGTCGCATCTAGGACGCCCGCGGTCCCTTCCGCCAAGGTCAAACCGAGATTCGTCGCGATGTCCGGAGCATCGTTGACGTTGAGGCTGTTGATGTTCACCGTGACCGTGGACGACGCTGCGGTACCATCGAACGCCTGATACGTGAAGGAGTCAGGACCGGTGTAATTGAGTTCGCCGGTGTACTCGAACGAGCCATTCGCTCTCAGCACAAAGTGCGAAGCATGCGCGGGACCACTGATGAGCACTGCGCTGAGGTTGGCCCCCTCGGCGTCGGTATCGTTGTTGAGCACGCCTGCAATCTCTTCGACGGCCCCTACGGTAACCAGGGAACTCGTTGCGGCGGCATACTCGGCAGCCACCCAATCGGCGGTGCGGGCGGTCCGTGCGATTCGAAGTTCGTCCAACTGCCCGACGAAAGTGCCAGTCCCCCCTGTATCCTGAGCACCAATGGATGCGGTCGCAGACAGCGTATTGGCTGTGCGAGCCTGAACGAACGACGGACTACCAGACATTGGCTGTTCCACGCCATTCACGAAGATCCGCATCGAGTTCGTGCCGTAATCGACGGTGGCGACCACATGTTGCCACACTCCGGCGGTTGCCGCTCTGGATGTTGTCCGTAAGTTGATCTCGGGCGAAGAATCTGTGTCACGCGCAATGAGCCGATACTCACCGCCACTGATGTACAACGACAGC
>JAGQQB010000710.1 GCA_020426425.1 Planctomycetaceae bacterium
GATCAAGGCGACCGGTCGCTGCAGATGATCTTCCGCGATCATGGCCTGTCTGATCTCGTTGGATTCCACTATCAGCGGAACGATCCTGCCTGGGCGGCGGATGATCTGCTGGCCAAGGTCAAGGAGATCGGCCGCGTCGTCCGTGGGCACAATGCCGATCGTCCGGCACTGGTGCCGATTATCCTCGATGGCGAAAACTGCTGGGAATACTATCCCGATGGGGGTGTCGCCTTCCTGCGGAAACTGTATCAGCAAGCGGCGTCCGATCCGCAGGTGAATCCGGTGCGTGTCGGAGAGCATCTGGCAAAGTATCCGGCGGCTCACAAGATCGGTCGGCTGTTCGCGGGCAGCTGGATCAACCACGATTTCTACATTTGGATCGGCCATCAGGAAGACCGCGACGGCTGGGACCTGCTGCATCAGACACGCGAGTTCCTGCTGCGGGCTGAAGCTTCGGAACGTTATGAGGCGGACTTGCTGGAAGCAGCACGCAAGGAACTCTACATCGCCGAAGGAAGCGACTGGTTCTGGTGGTATGGCGATGATCACAACTCGGGCCAGGACGACCTGTTCGACGAATTGTTCCGTCGTCATTTGCGGAATGTCTATTCACTGCTCAACGAGATTCCGCCATCGAGTCTGCTGCGACCGATCACCCGGGCGGAGCGGCGGCACATTCATTCCCAGCCGCAGAGCTTCCTGAGTGTGAATGTCGATGGCCGCTACTCATTCTTCGAATGGCAAAACGCCGGGGTGTACCGTGCAGGCAGCGAGCGCGGCACGATGACCATGGTCAGCGACAGCGTGGTCCGCGAGATTCACTTCGGCTACGACCTCGAACGGCTCATGGTCCGCTGCGATACGCTGGATCGAGCCGACAAAGACCTCGCCGAGTGCGACGAACTCCGCCTCCGCTTCGCCGAACCGTTCGGCCTGGAAGTACGCGTCGATCTCACCGACCTTAAGCAGCCAACGGCGAAAGTGACCGGCGAAGGGAAACCGAAGAAGAAGAACGGCGTGCAGGTGGCGGTCGGCAAGATCTTCGAACTCACCGTCCCCTGGTCCTCCCTGGGAGGCGAAGTCGGCCAGGTACTGCAGTTCGCCGTGGAGTTGTTCATGAAAGGCGAAAGCATCGGCCGCTCGCCCAGTGAAGGGACCATCGACGTCGTTGTCCCCGGTGCCGACTTCGAGCACCGAGTCTGGCAAGCATAGCTGGCACTCTCCAAGTGCCGTTCGCAAGCGGGGATCCCGCGTATTGGGTGGCACGCAACGCCGTTCATTAAATGATGAGGATTTTGAATCCAAGTCGTTTGGCGTTTTGGATTTCACGTTTGGTGGCGGTTCGGGTTTTGGGTGGATTTGGAGGGGTGTCGTTCTTTTTGCGTGGCCAGTTGCGAG
>JAGQQB010000711.1 GCA_020426425.1 Planctomycetaceae bacterium
GGCCGAATGGGTCGGTACCGGACGAATCTCGCGTTTGCGCCGCGTGGATGGGTGAGAGTCGAGAGCGGAGAGTCGAGAGTCCAGAGCCAACGGCGAATCGCCAACCGCCCCATCATGGTTCGAGGACGCCGATGTAGGGCAAATGTCGGTATTCGCCGTTGTAGTCCAATCCGTATCCGACGACGAATTCGTCGGGGATGTCGAAGCAGAAGTAGTCCGGCTCAATATCACGCTGCATGCGGGATCGTTTCCACAGCAGCACGGCGATCTTGAGACTGCGCAGACCGGTGGCGCGCAGCTCCTGTTGGAGTCGGGCGACCGTCTGGCCGGTATCGAGGATGTCGTCGACGAGCAGAACGTCACGCCCCGTGAGATCGGGGAGCGTCGCGAGATCTAGCGTCAGTTCGCCCGGTGTTGTGGTCGGTCCGCGATAGCTGGACGCCTGCACCAGACCGAGCTGATGCGGCACAGTAATCTTCCGCATCAGGTCGGCGACGAACATCAGGCTGCCGCTAAGCACGCCCAGCACCGTAAGCGGCGCCTCGGCATACTCGCGCGACATCTGCTCCCCAAGGCGGGCGACCGACTGGTCAATTTCCTGTTGTGAGATGAGTTGACGGACCGACATGGTCGATGCTTTCCGGCAAGGCGGCTACCACAGACCGTACCCGTACAGACCGGGCAGGTTCGATGGCGGATCATCGAGACGTGGCGGCCTGGAATCAACCCAGACGCATCAACCGAGGCTCCAGCCATCACGTGGCGTGCGACCAAGGAACTGCTCGGCCGACTTGACGTTGGGGATCGTCATGTCGGCATGCCGCCACTCAATCTTCTGTCCAGCACGCCAGGCGACATTGCCGAGGTGGTTCGCTTCGGTCAACAGTCCGGCATAACTGAAGGGACTGCCGGTGGGCGATCCGGTGCGGCAGGCGATGACCCATTCGGCATGGTGTCCAGGTGAATCGGGAATGAACGGCTCCGGTCGCTGGAAGTCCTTAAACTGTTCTTCCGGCAGCAGAATGTGCTTGCCGTAGTCGGACAGCAGCATGCCCTTGTCGCCCACGAACAGGACGCCATTGCCCCATTGCGGAATCCCGTTCTCTTTCCAAATGGTTGGCTTCTCGGAGCCTTGGTACCAACCGAGCGTGAGTGCCCCCTGATGCGGCTTGTCGCCACGTTTGCCGTACTCGTACGTGACTGCCATCGAAGCCGGTGCGAGTTCGGCATGCGGCTGTACATCACCCAAGGGAGTGATGGAGAGAGGGGCATCAAGGTCGAGCGCCCAAAACGGCAGATCGTTCCAGTGACTCCCCAAGTCGGACATGGTTCCATTGCCAAAGTCCCACCAGCGGTACCATTTTGGGCCCGGGAAATAGACAGAGTGATAGGGGC
>JAGQQB010000712.1 GCA_020426425.1 Planctomycetaceae bacterium
ATCCTCGTGTTCGAAGAACTCGAGCACGCCCGCGCCCGCCACGCAAGAATCTACGGCGAAGTGCTCGGATTCGGCGCCAGCGCCGATGCCGGACACATCACCCAGCCCGACGAACAAGGCACGGGGGCCGCCCGCGCCATGGAGCAGGCGCTCCGCGACGCCGGTCTCGCCCCCACGCAAATCGACTACATCAACGCCCACGGCACCAGCACGCCGCTTGGGGATGTCGCCGAGACCGTCGCGATCAAGACTGTGTACGGTGATCACGCGCATCAACTCGCCGTTTCCAGCACCAAGAGCCAATTGGGGCATTTGCTGGGGGCTTCTGGCGGTGTGGAGTTTGTCATCTCGACCCTGACGCTTCAGCATCAGGTCGCTCCACCCACAATCAATCTGGATGATCCAGACGATGGTTGCGACTTGGACTACGTTCCGCATGTCGCCCGCGATTTGCCAATTGAATACATGATGACCAACTCCTTCGGCTTTGGTGGGCACAATGCCTGTCTGGTCCTGAAGAAGGTGTAGGTCTCCGCCAGTGCGCGAACACGGCCATGCTGGGCCGGATCGATCTGACTGTGTCGTGCTGTGCGAAGTCTCGGACGCGTCATTCCCAGAGGTTTCCGCCCCCCCTGCACCTCGCCCCCTTCACAATTCGGATTGTGACGACCGGGAGAAATGGGGTAAGTTCCGGACTTCAGAAACGCCGATCTCCACAAATGGCCTCGAATTGACTCGGGGGACGAAGGATTCGGTGAGATGGCTGGGATGTGTTCCCCTCAAGCGAGGGAGTGAGATCATGAAGTCTCTGAGTTTGATCCTGACTCTTTGTTGTCTGACAGCCACGGCGACCGCCGCAGAGCCAATCTCGCGACAGCCGGTGATCGAGTTATGGTTTGTTTCGGCGCAAATGCGACCGACGCATCCTGAGGTCGTCCTCTTTGATGATGGCAGCGTTCAAGCGCTCATTGATGCTGGACAGGTCCTTGAAGGACGCATCACGCCTGAGCAACTGGGGGCGATTCAGCGTGAACTGCTGGTCGATTGCCAGCTCGCGTCGATCACAACGAGTCAATTGGCCAGCGAACTGCAATTGGCGAGTGAGACGACGGGACTGACCTGGCGAATCCCCAATGCGGATGAATCTGTGATTCGCTGTCGCACAGTGGCCGGTGAGCGCGTGGAAGTCCGCTGTCCGGCGGTCGGACTGTTGTCGTCGCGCTTTCCGACGATCGCCGCACTTCAGCGCATGCGGCAGGCACAGCAGCGTTTGGTCAATGTTCGTGCGATCGTCCAGGTTGGTGGCGGGACCGCCGCCAGCAATCTGGCCCAATACGCGACGGAGTCGGCCCAACAGCAGTCGCCGGAAGTTCCAGAGATGCGTGCCGA
>JAGQQB010000713.1 GCA_020426425.1 Planctomycetaceae bacterium
GACGTTGTACAACAAACTCAATCAGCATCAGGCTCAGGAACAGTCCAAGGCGAGTTGAACTGTGGTCTGCTGATGCCTGGCATCCACTTCGTAATTCGCCACCCGCCCCTGCCGCGCGATCTTCGCCCTCGCCAGTCCCGCCCTCCTCTGCTCCCACCTCTTTGCCATGTCCTTCTCCGTTAGTGGCCCACACGACCGGACGTCTGCCACACTCCGCGAAAGCGGCGCGGTTCCCCGTCTTGACGAGGCGATTGATCGCACGCGGTCCTGGCTGCTCGATCAACAACACGATGCAGGCTACTGGCTGGGCGAACTCGAAGGGGACACGATCCTTGAGTCCGAATACATCCTCCTGCTGACGTATCTGGGACGGGGACAATCGGAGATCGCAAAGAAGTGCGCCGCATACATTCGGAAGCAGCAGCTACCGACCGGTGGCTGGGCACTGTATCCCGGCGGGCCGCTTGAGATCAGTGCATCAGTGAAGGCGTACTGGGTGCTCAAGATCACCGGGTTGGATCCCCACGGCGAGGAAATGACTCGTGCCCGGGACGCGATTCGCGCTGCGGGTGGTGCCGAGCGGGTCAACAGTTTCACCCGGTATTACTTTGCGCTCTTGGGCATCATCGCCTACAAGCAATGTCCGGCAGTTCCACCGGAGTTGATGTTCCTGCCGAGCTGGTGCCCGCTGAACATTTACGAGATGTCGTCGTGGTCGCGGACGATTCTCGTGCCGCTGAGTTTGCTTTGGGCGTATCAACCAAGTTGCAAGCTGCCACCGGAACATCATTTCGATGAACTGTTCCTGAACTCGCCCGATCAGTTGCCGGTCACCATGCCGCCTGCGGAACAGGTGGATGCAATGAAACGGCAATCGTGGCTGCCGTGGCATCAGATCTTCTCCTGGGTCGATCGCATCTGGAAAGGGTTCGAAACGGTCGGGTTGAAGCCACTGCGTCCCTGGGCGATCCAGCACGCCGCAAACTGGATGACCGAGCGTTTCGAACGCAGCGACGGTCTCGGGGCGATCTTTCCGCCGATCATCTGGAGCATCGTCGCCCTGAAGTGTCTGGGGCACACAGATGATTCGGAATTAGTGCAGGCGGCGCTGTTCGAACTGGAGAAGTTGACGATCGAGGAAGACGAGACGGCGCGGCTCGAACCGTGTCGCTCCCCGGTCTGGGATACAGCAATTGCGACTCTCGCGCTGCGTGAATCGGGTGTTCCGGCGAGTCATCCGAAAGTCACGAGTGCGGTCGAATGGCTCTTGTCGAAAGAAGTGCGCCAGCGCGGCGACTGGACCGTCCGTAAACCGCATCTTGAACCAGGTGGCTGGTACTTCGAATTCAACAACGAATTCTATCCCGACATCG
>JAGQQB010000714.1 GCA_020426425.1 Planctomycetaceae bacterium
GGCGGCCCTGGCGCGGCGATGTCGTTTGGTCGAAGTCGCGGTCGATTGCACGCAGATGACGATGTCAAAGTGACCTTTGGCGATGTCGCGGGCATCGAAGAAGCGGTCGAGGAACTGCGCGAGATCGTCGAGTTCCTGCGCACACCGGGCAAATACCAGGCCTTGGGAGGGCGCATTCCGCGCGGAGTGCTGCTCGTGGGTCCGCCGGGCACCGGCAAGACGCTGCTCGCCAAAGCGGTTGCGGGCGAAGCTGGCGTTCCCTTCTTTAGCTTGTCGGGGTCGGACTTCGTCGAGATGTTCGTCGGCGTGGGTGCCGCTCGCGTGCGCGACATGTTTGCGCAGGCAGTACAAAAAGCTCCGGCGATTATCTTCATTGATGAACTCGACGCCCTGGGCAAGGTCCGTGGCAGCGGACAGCCCGGCGGTCATGACGAACGCGAGCAGACACTCAATGCCCTCCTTGTCGAGATGGACGGGTTCGGCACCGATCAGAGCGTCATCGTGATGGGGGCCACCAACCGACCTGAAACGCTCGACCCCGCCCTAATGCGTCCTGGGCGGTTCGATCGTCATGTGCTGGTCGACCGCCCAGACTACAAAGGGCGCGAGGCGATTCTGAATGTGCATATCAAGAACATTAAGCGGGGAGACGATGTCAATCTCTCGCGCATTGCCAAGTTGACGGTTGGATTCGTTGGTGCAGACCTTGCCAATCTGGTGAACGAAGGGGCGTTGCTCGCGGCACGGCGGAACAAAGAAGCCGTCACGATGACCGACCTCGAAGAAGCGGTCGAACGGGTGATCGCCGGACTGGAGAAGTCCTCGCGACTGATTCAGGAGGAAGAAAAACTCCGTGTGGCGTACCACGAGTGCGGCCACGCCCTCGTGGCCTGTTCACTGCCGCATACGGCGCCGGTGCATAAGGTTTCGATTGTGCCACGCGGATTCGGGGCACTGGGGTACATGCTGCAGCGTCCTGAAGATGACCGCCATCTGGTGATGCAAACGGAACTCGTCAACCGAATTTGCGTCGCTCTGGGAGGGATCGCGGCCGAGGAACTCATCTTCAACGAAACCTCGACCGGCCCCAGCAACGATCTGGAGCAAGGAACCGAAATCGCTCGCCGCATGGTGATGGACTTTGGGATGAGTCCAAAACTGGGGCGAGTCAACTATCGGCAAGCGAAGACTTCGCCGTTCCTGCGCGGTTCGGTCCCGACGCTGAGTGAGGACATGCACAGTCAGGAGACGCTGCGGGAGATCGACCTCGAGATTCGCCGCATCATGGATGAGTGCATGCAAACTGCCCGGGATGTCCTGCGCGAACGACGCGACGTTCTGGAAGCGATAACGCAAGTACTCATGGAGCGT
>JAGQQB010000715.1 GCA_020426425.1 Planctomycetaceae bacterium
TGGCTTCGTAACCGGAATGGGATCGGTCCATGTCCGGGCGTTCAGGTCGCGGGAAAGCGAACACAATTGTCCCTCTGCCGTGTATCGCAGATCCACAACTTCCGCCTGATGTCCCTCCAGCGTCGCGATCTCATCTTGCAGATTCAGGCTCCATACCCGAATCGTGCCATCGCCGGCGCCGGTCAATAACTGCCTCGGATGGGGACCAGGGCACACCGTGAAAACGGGGCGCGAATGGACCAACAATGCCGTGATCGGGAGTGGGACCTTGGTCGAGTTGTCGACCCCGCTGCCCAGATCTGCAGTGTCGGTGGCCGGATCGGACGATTCGTTCGGGGCGGTCGCCGGTGCCGTTACGGATTCGCCTGCTGACGCTGTGCGACCTTCCGTGTCCTCACCGGCCCCATTGCCGACCTGGCCAGCGACCGTCTCACTAGCAGCCTCGGCGGATTCCGTCGCAGTTGCGTCGCGTGTCGCTGAGAGACCGCGTCGTCGCAAGACTGGGTCACGATCAGGAGAGACTGCTGAAGAAGGGGCGGGGTTTAGGTCCCAACCAGCGGCGCAATTGGCCGTGGACCCTGCGAAGACCTGTTGGCTGTCGGTCGAGAAAGCGACACTGGTGATCTCTCCTGGCACTGGTGAACACACCCTGCGCAACTTGCCCGAGGAACTCTCAAACAGCCGCACTTCCCCTCCCTGAGTACCGACCGCAATCTGTTCCCCTCGGAAGTCAAACGCGACGCGATGGACCGGCACCGGCCCCACCCTGGCTAACCACTGCAAAGGCGAACGCTGGATGAGCAGCGAACCATCGCTGCGTCCCTGGATGAGGGTTGTCGAGTCCGTCAGACTGACCATGGACAAGCATTCGCCTTGGAGCGGCATTGCAGTGGCCAACGTGCCGGTCGCTACGTCGAACTCATTGAGAATGCCCGTAACAAACTGAATGGCCAATCGCGTGCCAGCAGCGGTGAACGCCTGGGCTTGAGGGGCAATGTCGAGCGAGAGGCGCATGAGCTCCTCGCCGGTTGTGGTGTCCCAGACCACCGATTCGGTGCCGCGGTTCTCCGAACGCTGCAGCACTGAAACACGACTTCCATCATTGGTGAGGGTGAGTTGTGTCAGCGCGGCGCCACGCTTATCCACTGCGGTCTGGCGAGTGTTCGCACTGAGATTCCAGAAAACAAGTTGATCTCCGGTCTCGATGACTGCGAGTGTGCCGTCATAACTAAATGCGGTCAGTCCCCCTTGGACACGCTCCTGAATGATCGGTACATCTTGTGTGGTGCCGGTCGCTTGTGAGTACACCTGTGCCCCTTTGCCCAACTGCAACTGCCAGCGACGCAGCACGCCTGATCGCGA
>JAGQQB010000716.1 GCA_020426425.1 Planctomycetaceae bacterium
TAGTCCGCTTGTTCGAGAAGGTGATAGCGGAACTGCAGATCGCTCATGCCGCCGACTTCGGCGAATGCCTCGCGGGCCTGTTCGATGAGTTGCCGTGTCACGGGATGGGACACAGCGTGAGCCAGTTCGAGCACTGCGATCTGCAGGCTCGCCCACAATGACCATTGGTCCATCAGCAGCGGTTCCAACCGGGCGAGGTCCTGCTGAACCACAGCCCAGTCGTCGTGGGCGGTTGCCTGTCGCCAGCGGAGCCGACACAGCACCAGTAGTAGTCCCGGCTCGCAATTGCCAACGAGAATTGCAGCGGTCTGCTCGGTCAGCAGCTCGCCCGGATGCCGCTCCAACTCGCGCAGATACAAGTGTCCAATACGTCCCAGGAGTCCCTGCGTCTGCACGTGAGGGCGCAGCAACTCGATGGCAGGCTGTTGGGAAACGTCCCCGTGACCGAGCGACTGCAGCCAGTAGCGTCGCAACCGAACTTCTTCGTTGTGAGGATGGTGACGCGCCAGTTCCGCGAGCTGGCGATGGGCCTGTTCCCAGTCGCCGGACTTTGCATGCGTCCAGGCGATGGCGAGTTCCGCTGCAAGCGACGGGCCAGTAGCGTGTGACGGCGTTCCCGGTGACTCCTTGGGTGATCCCGTTTCGCTGGTCGAGGAAGCCGTTCCCGAAAAGGCCAGGTCTGATTCGACTGAGAACCCGCCAATCTCGCGCCACTGGAGTTGCTGTCGCACCGACTCGAACGCATCGCGAGTCAGACGGAACTCTTCGGGCGAATGCTCGGGATTGAACTTGCGAATCAGCGCTGCATACGCCCGGCGGAGTCCCCGCTCATCCACATCCCGCGCGATCCCCAACAACGCGTATGGATCGCGCGGCCAATCGGCAGGGTTGTCGGGGAGATGGGTGGGCATCGTTGCGGCAGTTGCGCAGGTGTTTCAGTTAGGCGTGATAACGAAGCAAGTACGCAGTTCGTGGGTCGCGATCCAACCCGTGTCTCAACCACCTGCCGGAAAGAGTGGGTGCGCGAGGTCCTTTGGAGGCCCGATCTCTGGCAGGGGGGATTGCATATTGACCGGTGGCGGAAATGGACGTGGACCAGGTGTTGCAGGGGGCTTGACCTGGGGCCATGAATCCGGGAACAAACTTGGGAACTTCGGAGGCCCGCCACCAGGCAGCGGAATGGCGTCGAAGCTGTTCGTGTTCGGCGTGTCTGGAAACAGATGCGGAAAGGCTCCGGGAGGACCGGGTGTGGGTGATTTGGGCGATGCTGGGAGTGGCCACGCCAGCCCAATGGCGGGTTCTCCAACGGACATTTGCGGCCTGGGCATAAACTCCCAGGAATTCATCTTGGATCGCATGTA
>JAGQQB010000717.1 GCA_020426425.1 Planctomycetaceae bacterium
GTCGTAAATCCGATCGCGATTCACATGCTCGCGATGACTCGGCCAATGTTCTGGTAGCAGTGGTGTGTTGTCGTACGCGAACACCGCCGGTGCATGCGACCGTGACCGCTCAATGAGCTGTTCCAGCCGCGCGATCATGTCGGCATCGGCGTCGCGGAGTGCAACCAACAGCGCGACGAGATCAAGCTGCTGCCGCTGGGTCATCGCCGGGAAGAGTCCCTCGGGCATCAACGTACCAATCACGCGCCGCTCCTCAATTTCGGCAACCGGAATCTCGATGACGTCTCCCGACTGAGGATCGCGCAGGGTGAGTTGTTGTGGCGTCTCCTGGACCACGTACCCTTGCCGCACTTGCCCCTGCGTGGTGAGGATGGCCTGCGCGGTGAATTCGTCGGCTACTTTATGCCTGGGCCAAGCGACCGACTCCACGAGATGTTCCGCCGTCTGCTTCTTTGCCGACGCCGTCAGTTCCGGTCCGATCGTGCCTCCCTGTTGTCCAATCCGATGACAACTCACACACGCGAACCGCGACTGCGTGATGACTTCCGCGCCGCGCCACAAGTCCCCCTGTGTTATTGCCGCCGCGATGATGCGCGGGGCAAACGCTGGATCGTAGGGGGGCGACTGGTTGGACGCCGTTGGGACCGGCTTCGTCTCGGACGGCACTTCTGGCGACCACGCGAGCAACTTCGTGTCGCCGCGCTGCATCGTCACCGACTCAATTACTCCATCACAGAAGATCCCCCCTTCCACCAGTCGTCCAATCCCCAGGCCACCAGGCGCCGCCGGGCGATCGTTCCGCATTACTGACTGATCCGCCACCTGCTCGCCATCAACGAACAACCGAACTCGGCTCGATTCGAACTCCATCTTCAGTGCATGCGTGCGGCGATCAGTAATCACACGGTCCGACCGCACATGGTCCGGTTGATAGCCAGGCACGTACACCGTGAATGTTCCGTCCCCACGCATCGAGAACAACTCCCAGTGCTCACCCGATCGCTTCGTGTCGCTGGCGACGAGAATGTTGTAGTTCGCACTGCTGTTGAGCTGAGCGCGGCATTCCACCGTGAGTGGCAGTTCACGTCGCTGAGGATCGGCTGGCAGCAGCATGCCACGCGATGTCGCCGCTGCATCAGCGATCGGCGGCTTCCAAGTGCGATACTGCGGACGAGGGACGTCAGTCTGTCCTGCCAATTGAGCTTCGATCCACGCCAGTCCATCAAGGTTATCCTGTAACCTGAGCTCCGCGTTCTCCTGCGTGTGATTCAGAATCCCGATCGGACCGGTGTATCCACTGTCGCGAATGGTCTTCAGCAACTCGACATCGAGCGAACCGGCTCCCAGCGGCAGAATCTT
>JAGQQB010000718.1 GCA_020426425.1 Planctomycetaceae bacterium
AGATTCCCGCTGTTTCCTGTCGCTCCGCGACGAACGCATCGACCGGCGTGCGCACCCAGGCTGCCTGGCGAACGTGCGGAACCTCTGGCCGCGCGATCGGTTGAAATGCCCAATGTGTCGAGACTGGGACCGGCGTCGGCAGGAGTGCGTCATCCCAGTCGAGTCCTTCGTTGATCCACGTTCGCAGTGTTTGCACGTCTGCGGTAGGAAGCGGATCTCCCGCAGGGGGCATTTCGCCCTGGGTGATCACTTGGATCAGGTGACTTTGCTCCGCGTTGCGCGGCGCTGTCTGATTGATCACTTCGTCGAGGACATCGAGCCGCAGTTCCGATTCTGGTTCCGCACCTGCATGGCACTCAAAGCAATGCCTCTGCAGTATGGGGAAGACATGCTCCTGAAAGTCGATCGTCTTGTGCGCCACCGGCATGACGGCCGGATCGGGATCGACGTCTGGTGGCAATTCGAGAACACTTCGCCAGCTGGTGTTGACCGCAATGTCCCATACGTCGATGCGGTCGCCGAACTCGGTCTTGCGACCGGTGGAGAAGCCGAGCCAGTGGACGGCGTTGATGGCCACCTTCGTCTGGATGTGCGCCGTTGGCTGTTGCTCCTGCTCCGGTAAGGGATCGATCCACAGGCTGAGCTGGTCGAACGGAGCCGACTCACCCGGCTGAGACTTCGCCAGCCGTGCGACAAGCAAATACTCCTGATCGCCGATCAGCTCTGGCCCGTACTTTTCCTGTTTGGCGGCATACCGCACCATAAAGCGGTTCTGCGTTCCGCTGGTGTGCAGCCCAATGTTGGGTACGTCGGCACTATGTGTCGCGGCGTCGTTGCCTTCAGTCGCATCGAGCCAGAGGACGAAGAACTCTCCATCGCCAGATTGAGGAGTGTCGATGCTGGCGGCGTCATACCGCAGATGGAAGCGGACGAACAGCTCCTCACCGGTGAACGGCTCACTGAATTGCCGACGCAATGGATTGCTGCGATCACCGGTCCCGGAAATCTGGAACCGAGTCGAGACCAATCCATTCTGTTTCCATGCTCCATGCAGCTCCGGCGCCTCGCCACCCAGCGTTCTATTCCCTAATGCCGACGCGATCAACAGACCAACGGCGCATAGCGACAACCGACATCGGCGACTCGACACAGGCATGGAGCACGATCCCAGAGACACGGACTGATCAGTTGAGCGTACCAACTGGGCAGACCCTCAGCCAGATCGGCGCGGTGCAGACGCGATGTGTGGAGATATCAGACAGATATGGGGGCGTGCTCCGCCGTGCGTGCATCCAGAAAGTGGGCAGAGTGGGCGCGGTTGTGCCTCTGTCTTTTTTGAAACGCACAGACGCCAGGAC
>JAGQQB010000071.1 GCA_020426425.1 Planctomycetaceae bacterium
TGTAAGCATCTCTGGGCCACGCTGCTTGCGACCGACGAGCGAGGTTACGTCTCCGGAACCCCTCGGGCTGGCGCGATTCCGCCGTTTGTGGCGGAAGTCTACAAGCCGATGGATCTGAGCACCTGGGACGAAGAAGACTTTGAAGGCGAACCGTTCCGCCCCACGTCGACTGCGACCAAGACTGCCGTTGAAGAGCGTCCGCGCCGCACGACGCGCGACTGGGAGAACCGGTTGCTCGAGGTGCGTCAGAAGATGCCCAATGCCCCCAAGGCATCGGCCAATCAGGCGAATCGTGAAACCGAGATCTTTTACGAAATCGACGTCAAGGAGAGTCAACAAACGCGGCAGTTGGTCATCGAGACATCCCAGCGGCAACGACGCAGCAACGGCCAATGGGGGAAGCTCAAACCACTTAAGCTGCGCCCAGGCCGCTTGGACGACATCGTTCACGAAGACGACCGTCGTATTCTGTCGTTCCTGGCCGGCGGCACCCCAGAGCGCGCGGGCTGGCTTGCCCAACAGGCCGAATTTCAGGCGGCGGTGTCCCGTTATCGCGTGCCGTACGAACTCTGCTTACTCTTGCTTCCGTTGATGGAACGATCTGGGCACCTGCGGTATCTCGGCGACTCGGAATCCGAGTTTACACCCCTCACCTGGGATGACGGTCCTGCGTGGAAACTATCGCTGAAGCTGACGCAGTCCAGTCCTGAATCCGAATGGGAACTGCAGGGGGAAGTGCGTCGCAGCGAGGAGATCATGCCTCTGCGTGACTGCACATTGCTGCTGCCGGGCGGGCTGATGCTGACGCGTACCACAATTGCCCGACTCGAAGACTTCGGAGCGTTCGACTGGGTGGAACTGGTCTCAGGCGACCGCAAGGTGACAGCACCGGCTGGGGAAGAGCAGGAGTTTGTCGACCAGTTGCTCGACATGCCGACGTTGCCGCAGTTGGATCTGCCAGAAGAACTCAAGCTCGAAGAGGTCCGTCCCGAACCGCATCCCATTCTCACACTGCGCTCACCGCAAACGCGTGGCTGGCGACAGGAACGGATTCAGGGAAATCTCGATTTCGACTACGAAGGGACCATGGTCCGGGCCACCAACGTGCAATGGGCCATTGTCCAGCGCAGCGAAGGCCGGTGCCTGCTCCGGGATCAAGAGGCCGAAGCGGGTGCCTGGTCGCGACTGCAGTCGCTGGGATTTCGCAAACTGGTCGATCATCGTCAGGCATCGCACGACGTCGACATCCCGATCACGGAACTGGGGCGCGCCGTCCGGGCACTCATCGCCGATGGCTGGGAAGTCCGGGCCGATGGCAAGCAGGTGCGGCAGCCCAATACGCTCAAGTTCAGTGTAAAGTCGGACATTGACTGGTTCGAGTTGAACGCCAATGTCGACTTCGGCGGCAGTCGCGTGAATCTGCCAGAACTGCTCGCGGCGCTCTCACGCGGTGATCAGACGGTGCGGTTGGATGATGGTTCGCTCGGGATCCTGCCCGAAGAGTGGCTGCGGCAGTACGGAATCCTCTCGGGATTGGGGGTAACCGAAGGGGGCGGCATCCGCTTCTCGACCTCGCAACTGGGGCTGATCGACGCGCTGCTCTCCGCCCAGGAGTTCGTCGACTACGACGACCGTTACCTGGAGATTCGGCAGCGACTCAGCGAGTTCGATGGCGTAACCGAATCCAAGGAGCCGCCGAATTTTCAGGGCACTCTGCGCAGTTATCAGCGAGCTGGTCTGGGTTGGCTGAAGTTCCTGCAGGAGTTTGGATTTGGCGGATGCCTGGCGGACGACATGGGCCTGGGAAAAACCATTCAAATGCTCGCGCTGCTGCAGGAGCGCAAGCAGAATGGGCAACTGCGTGGTCCATCGATCATCATTGTGCCAAAATCGTTGATGTTCAACTGGGTGCATGAGATCGAACGCTTTACCCCCGATCTCACGCATGTGGAGTACACCGGGCCGGATCGTGGGCAGCATCACGAATCACTCGCCAGTTACGATATCGTACTCACCACCTACGGCACGTTGCGGCGTGATATCAATCTGCTCAAGGATATCGCGTTTGATTACGCGGTACTCGATGAAGCGCAAACGATCAAGAACGCGGCGTCGCAGGCGGCGAAGGCATCGCGATTGTTGCGAGCGAAGCATCGCATCGCACTCTCCGGTACGCCGATTGAGAATCACCTGGGCGATTTGTGGTCGATCTTCGAGTTTCTCAATCCCGGCATGCTGGGACGCAGCTCCGTCTTCAAGATGCATGCCGCCGATGGCAAGGACGAGCAGTCCCGACGCGTCATTGCACAGGGAGTCCGGCCATTTGTCTTGCGCCGCACCAAAGGGCAAGTCGCGCAGGATCTCCCGGACAAGTTCGAAGAAACGATCTACTGCGAAATGGGTCGCAAGCAACGTGAGCTGTATCTGGAACTGCGGGACTACTACCGCCAGTCCCTCATGGGGATGATCAAAGAGCAGGGGATGGGCAAGTCGAAAATGCATGTGCTCGAAGCCTTGCTCCGTTTGCGACAGGCGGCGTGCCATCCCGCTTTACTTGATCGCGGGGCCGAGGAAGATGCCTATGCCAAACTCGATGTGCTCGTCCCGCAGTTGGAAGAACTGATCGCCGAAGACCATAAGTCGCTCGTCTTCTCACAATTCACCAGTATGCTCGCGATCGCCCGCAAGCACTTGGATGACCGGGGAATTCAATACGTATACCTCGATGGCCAGACCCGCAATCGGAAAGAGGTGGTCGAGGAGTTCCAGGGCAATCCCGACATCAAAGTCTTTCTGATCAGCCTTAAGGCGGGGGGACTGGGATTGAATCTCACCGCTGCGGAATACGTCTTCCTGCTCGACCCCTGGTGGAACCCGGCCGTCGAGGCGCAGGCGATCGACCGAGCACACCGTGTTGGTCAGACGAATCAGGTCTTCGCCTATCGGCTCATTTGCCGCGATACTGTGGAAGAGAAGATTCTCGAACTGCAGCAAAAGAAACGCGAACTCGCCGACGCCATCCTGGAAGCCGATGGTTCGCCATTGCAGAACCTGACCTCCGAGGACTTGGAACTGCTGCTGTCGTAGCAGAGCAGACAACTCGCCGTGAGGGCCTCCGACGTGCCCCGCCGTCGGCAGGATCGTGTGTCGGTTCTACGATTACCGAACTCGGTGCTCGAAGCCGGGATCCTCTTCCCCAGCTTCGGAATCTGCGCCGGAGCCCCCGTCTTCGTTCCCGGCGACCTCGCGCAAATAGTCCTCGCCAAAGTCCACCTGCAGCTCGATCCACATTGGGAAGTGATCGGACATCTGGTGCGATCGCCAGTCCTTGTAGTACTTCTGCTTCTGTCCAGTTGTCCGCGGTTGGCCAGTGGATCGAGTCCGATACGCCGGGCCAATCTCGTCCGCATACCCTTCCGCATCTTCCAGTCGATAAACGTGGTCGTAGAAGTTGAACACACCCGCGCGGGACTTCGCGATGCGGGCGAGGACAACATCTTCATCGTAGGCGCGGCTGACGAAGGCAATCTGATCGAAGTGTTTGTCCTCGGCAGCATTACTGGTCATCTCGGCGAACTGCGGCGGGATGTAGAACCCGGCGTCAATCATCGCCTTAAAGGTCTGATCTTCGGTTGAAAAGATGTTGAAGTCTCCCAACAGCACCAGATTCCTGGCCCAGGAGTTGTCGTTCTCCACATGCTTGACGAGGTATTCCGAAAGCGTGCGGACCTCCTCCAGTCGCGTCGGGTCGTCGGCCACGTTGCCACCGTAAAAGATGTGGACCGTACACAGCGAAAAACGCAGATATCCCGCCTCAAACCCACACAGGAACGGTGAGCGTGCAAGTTGACGCTGTGGCTGCAGCGTTTTGTCCTTGAGCTTCTTGTCTGGAATGACAATCTCGCCGGCCAGTCCGCCGAACTTGACCTTGCGCGTATCGTACACGAATGCCGCGCGCTCCTGATTCCCCGCACGTCCGGTCGTGACATCGGTAATTAGGTACTTCCACCAACTTCCCAGGATCTCCACCAGCCGATCCAACGCCTCCAAATTGGCGTTCACTTCCTGGATCGCGACGAGATCGAAATAGGAGATGATCTCCGCGATGTAATACATCGCCTCATCGCTGCGATAACCATACTTGGCAGAGTCGAAGTCGCGAATGTTCCACGTCGCCAGCAGCAACGTCTCATTGATCGTCCGCTTAGGCACCTGTTCCGCAAGTGCCGATCGCAGCCGCAATAGCCCCTGTGCGGTTCGCTGCTGGGTGGTGGTTTCGCGGTCGAGCGATCGGGCGCCGCGAGTGTTTGAGTTGAGTTCGTAGGCAAACGGCATGAGCGGCTCAGGCGATTGGGGGCATCAGGGAATTGGAGTTGTTCGATCAATGGTGTCGGGTGGCGCGTCAGAAGGTTGCCGATCAGGGGACTGCAACCTGTCCCGGCGCAAGCAGATCATGGATTTGCTGATGCCACTCCCACGCATCCTCATGTGATCCCTCTGCAGAGACGAGGCTCGGCTGCAGTCCCGGCTGCTTGCCCGATTGCGGCTCGTCGGAGGAATCCTCGGGATGGGTGGGTGGATTCAGATCGCGGTAGTGGAAGTCATGTGAACAGACTCGGGGAGGAACCCAGCGAATCTCGTATGCAGCCAAACTGACCGAAGACTTCCCAGTCACCGCATATGCAGTTTCCCGGAGTGGACCGGCCCGATGGATGGCGACTAACGTGTCGTCGTCATTCTTCCGATAGCCAACCTCGATGAAGCCGTCGACCGCCAGACGACGTTCACCGGAAATATCGAGAAACGGGATCGTGCGAGTGCCCGAGACGAACTCCACGCGGATGACGAACCGCCAGGCAAGTTGCCGCAATGCCCATTCAGGCGGGCTGCCCGACGGCGAACTCCAGTTGCTGACAATCTCCGCGAACCGCCGCCGCTCATCGAACCGGGATTCCGATTCGTTTAGCCCCAGGTTTTCATGGGCGCCAAAGCTCTTGCTGATGGCTTCATGGATCGACTGAAAACTGACCGAGCCATCACGAAGTAGATGGCGATGCGCAAGTGATGGTAAGTCGGCCTCTCTCGGGCTGCGCACCGTGTAAGACTTGGTATGCTGATGATCCAGGCCAGCGACTGCGAGCCAGATGGCTTCCTCAAACGCTCGCGTCTGTGAGACGACCGCCCCATTGTGGATTTCGCCCGATGGCCGATGAGCCAGCTGATAACGCCGACAGAACCGGCGCGTTGCCTCTGGCTCGACCATCTTCCAGAGGGCGGTCAAATACAACCGATGTTTCCCCTTATCGCTTCCCAGCGGAGTTTCCCCCTGCAACGAGGAATACCAGTCGCCTGGAAGTTGTTGTGCCGCGAAGACCTCCTGCATCTCCACAACGGCTTCAGTCAAATCGAGCGGCGCGTCAGGATCGAATCGCGGCGGCGGTAAGCTCGGAGGTTCAATACGCGGACCGCCTTTGGTTTCTGGCGTGCTCTTAGTTAGTTCGGTCCACTGTTCGTTCTCGAAATAGCTCCACTGCGGCTGAACGGGGTCGGCCTGAGGATGATGCGGTGTCGCACAGCGTGCCCAATAACCGCCCCGGGTCGAGTCGTGGTAGTAAAAGAAGTCGGGACGCGACGGAGTATAGATGACCGTCAGTTGCTCCATGGCCACCCCGGTCTCGTACGTACACTTGTACCGCTGGTTGGTTTCGACATAGACCCAGGGGGAGTAGGACTGCTTCCCCTGAGCAAAAGCGGTCTCCGCCAGCAGGCTGCATGCCAAGCAGGCGGACAGGCTCAGGAGTGAACTTCGCACAGTTTGCATTACTAGATCGCAAGGTGGGGGTGTTGCCGTACCGCGAGGTCCGCAGAACGGTGCCCATATGTCAGTTGAAAGCTGTCGCGGGAGTTTCTGGCGCACCAGGCAAGCGAGAAACCACGGCGACTTCGACACCGAACTCTACAGATCCAATTCATACAACCTGCAGAAAGCCGGATTCCAACTCATCTGCAAATACCTGCCTAGATCATTCGTCGCCGAGTCGAAGCTTTGGAGCTGGCTTGTATCCAGGGGAAAGCAAGCGATGAACTTGCTCATGCCAGTTCGTGACATCCGTTCGACCTCCTTGGAGTGAGATCAATCGCGGGTACTTTCCTGTTGGAATCAAAGGTTCTTCATTCCCGTTCAATGGCTTTCCGTCAGAACCTATGGACAAGTCGTTACGCTGGAGATCGCGGTAATAGTAAAGGTCGTCCACACGAGGTCGAGGAGGCTCCCATTCGTATGTCCAGAACGACGTTTCAATCAGTTCAGACTGACTCACGGCGTATGCAGTTTCATGAAACGGTCCGGCCACGTGTACCGCCCTGTAGCTTTCGCCAGGATTGCGGCGATATCCGATTTCCAGATAGCTGTCGATCGCAAGCCGTCGCTCACCTTTAATCTTGTAACCAAGGATCACCTGTTCTCCGGAAACGAACCCGGCATGGACCACGAAACGCCAGGCGCACTGTTGTTTGGCCCAGTCTGGGGGCGAACCTGGGGGAAGTTTCCAACCGCTGGTGACCCGCGCGAATCGCCGTCGTTCGTCGGACGAGGTTGCCTCGTCATCCAAGCCCAAGTCCCCTTGATTTCTGAAATAGTCACTCAAAGCTTCGCGAATCAGTGAAAATCGAACGGCGCCATCAGCGCCGCGATAACGGCTGTTCAATGGTGGCAGTTCCCAGGACTGCAATCCAAGCCCGAATTTTCGGCCAACGTGCTTGTGATCTTTTCCAGCGATCGCCAGCCACATCGCTTCTTCAAATGCAGGCGTGTTACTTATAGCCGCTCCATTGTCCAATTCGGCGATCGGTCGATGAGCGAGTTGATACCGAACACAAAATCGCCTTGTCGCCTCTGGCTTGACCATCTCCCAGATCGCCGTCTGAAAGAGTCGGTATTCGCCCGCATCATAGCCGGGCCGGTTGTTTCCTTGCAGCGTCTTATACCAGTCGTTCGGCAGCCCGTGTTCAGTAAACAGGCCACGTATTTCGGCGGCAGCTTCGGTCAGGTCAAGTGACGCATTTGGATCAAATCGCGGGGCCGGAAGCTTGGGCAGCGTGATGGTCGGTCCCCCATTGATACCCGGCACTGTCGGGGCGCTGGTGGTGATTGGCGTCCATTGCTGGTTCTGCCGATAGGACCATTTCGGCTGTGCGGGATCGGCCAGTTCATGATGCGGCGTCGCGGCGCGCCCCCAGTAGCCTCCGCGTGGCGGATCGTAGAAGTAGAAGAAGTCCGGTCGCGACGGCACGTAGACGACCGTTTGCGATTGCCTGGGGAAGTTCGCCAGCCCTGCCGAGTAGGTACAGGTGAACTGCTGGTGTTTCTCCTCGTAGGTCCAGTCGCTGTAGCTTTGCTGGACCTGGGCGAATGCGGATTCGGTGCTCAAGGCAAGGAGCGTAATGGTGCTTAGAAATGGAAATATGGCTCGCATCTTGTTCTCCCGTAGTTCGGTTTTCCGATTTGGCCGTTGCCGCGTTATGGCTCCTTGCGAAGTACCTTGTCGAGTTGCTCGTGAATCATCGCCAGGAGGTCGTTTGTGCCTGAGCCAGTTGCCCAGTCTGGATTAGGAATAGTGGCCGGTGTATTGCTCAGTTGCTGTTGTGCCGCGAACGGATCACCAACCGCCCCGGAATTCAGCGACGCCAGATCCGCATACGTCAACTGCCCCTCGGGGCAGGTCCGACGCATCGGCACGTGGGTGCGAGTTTCCGTCGATAACATCCCCTCACCGGTCGGCAGATACGGGGTCTCCTGATACGGACCTGCCAACGAGATTGGCTCAAAGTCCGTGATTGCCGAGGAGCGAAAGCCGACTTGGGCGTAACAACTCAGCACCAGTCGTCGCTCGCCAGAGGTCAGCTGATCACCCACAAGCCGTTCACCCGTGACGTACTCCACGCGAATCAGCGGACGCCATGCCAATTGCTCAATGGACCACTGCGGCAGGCCAGCGGCAGACTGCCAGTGGCAGACAATCTCGCACGTCTGCCCACCTGGATCGAACGAGGATGCCTCTGCGTTCACCACGACACGCGGCAACAGTGCCGCCAACTGATGCACCAATCGGTCATGTACCGCGCCAAAGTCCACAGCCCCATCGGCGCTCAGCAACTCCGGGTTCAGGCTCGGCAAGGGCACCTCACGCGAGCGCATTTGCAGCTGCCAGGTGACGTGTTCGTGCGGATGTTCGCCTTTGAGCAGCAGGTAGAGCAGTTCCTCAAACGCGCGATTGTCACTACTGATTTCCTGGGAGGCGACGCGGCTGGTGGGCACGTTCTGCGTTTGGAAATGCTCCTGAAATCTGTGGGCGACATCAGGCCCCACCTTCGTCCAGATCCCCATGATCAGGACCGAATGATCCTGCTGTGGATCAGCAGTCAGTGACTGATACCAGTCCGCAGGCAAGCCATGCTGCTGCACAATCTGTCGGGCCTCGGTCAGAACCGGAGTCAAATCGAGGGGCTCATCGGCAGCATGTTCGTCGATTGTCGCAGGCGCGGCTGGCTCGACCGGAGTGACCGGCTCGACCGGCACATCGGGGGCAGGCGGTTTGTTGGGACAACCGGTGAGTGTCACAAACAGCACCAGCGTCGCCGGCCATGTTCGGCGAAGCGATGGCAACCGCGGTGAGAGAGATTCGGCATAGCCCTGTTGTCGATTGAACATCACTCCTCTCCCTCCCGCTGAATTGTTCGCACCAACCGCAGCCCCAGATAGCGGTCCGGCTGAGCAACATTGAATGATCCTCGATCTTCCGAAATGGCGACTTCACGTCCTGAGCGAAAATCCCCTCCGCATGCCACCCGGCCTCGCTCGTTAAGAGCTTCGGCAGGTTCTTTCGGCCCCGTGAAGTCAATGTATGGCTCCGGCCCGTCATCTTTCAGTGCCATCGAGACGGGCAAATACCAGTCGAAGCACCATTCGAGCATGTTCCCGTGCATGTCAAACAGCCCCCAGGCGTTGGGCAACCGCGTCGCGACCGGATTGGCCTTGTCGCCAGAATTCGCCGAAGTCCAGGCATAATGATCCGCCAGGGACTCAAAGTCACCGAAGCTGTAGCGAGTGGTCGTCCCAGCGCGACAGGCATAGTGCCACTCCGCTTCCGTCGGCAGACGATAGCCGTTCTTATCGAAATGACAGATCCACTTGTCTGGAGACTGCTCCTCCTCTTCTGGTGTGTAGCAGGCAGTCAGGCCGGCCTGTTCACTCAGCCAATTACAGAACTCGATCGCATCGTAGTAACTGATGCCCCCTTGCGGCATCGTTGAGTCTCCGTGAGCGTTGATGTCGTTCCAGGCGGCCCATTGCGATTGCGTTACCTCGACCGCAGACATCACATATCGTCGTGTCAGTACCATTGTGAATCGCTGCTTTTGTCCTGTGGCGGATGACGACTTCACATTCTTGTAGTCGAACCATTCGAACTGGGCGCGCGACCCCGGTTTCCCATCCACATAGAACGGGATTTCCACCATCGTTCGCTCGATGTCCGCAACCACCGCCTTTGCCCTGTCGCCATCTGAACTGGCTGCTGCAAGGTTGGAAGTTCGGGAAAACGGCTGTCCCCATGCGTTCAACGTGGCGATTGCCGCAGCTCGCACGGTGGCCGATCGATCCTGCTCGGCGAACTTCGCAAGCAGTTGCGGTAACGATTCACCAGTTGCGTCCGCTGGCGTAGCCGCTGGTGAATCGCCAAAGCCCAACGCCAGTATCGTTGCTGAGATCGCTGCGGCAGATGTGGCATCCACCGGCTTCGAAGAATCGTGCTTCGCCAGCGACGCATGTACCCGATCTGGACTGCCCATCCATTGGCGCGCATGGTGGATAAACTCCGTACGCATGGCCGGATCGCCATTCACCTGCACCGGATCAAGAGCTAGCAGTCGCTCCCATTCACCCCGCACAGCAAGGATGGTAGCCGCCTTGAGTTGCCGCTGATCATCTGCTGGTGATTTTTCATGCGCGAACTGAGTCAGCGTGGTCAGAGCCGCTTCCGTTGGTGGGTCAGTCAGAGCGTTCAGGAAATTATCCATCTCGTCCGCAGGCACCTCACCGAGTTGCTCGATGAGAAATTCATCCTGCGGCTCACCCAGATGCGCGAGTCCAAATGCCGCATGGAGACGCGGGAGGGGGGCGTACTCCGAGGAGTCGCGGACAGCTCGGAGTTGTCGCGCATCGGATGAGTCCAGCTTCGCCAGCGATGCCGGGACGGATGTCGCTGCAGCACTAACAAAACCTGCAATGCGTGCATGTCCAACTTCCACCGACTTGGAAATCGCGAACCCCGAGGCAACAAGAATCGCGAGTGTCGCGAGCACCCCGCCGATCTGGATTCCCAGTTTGAATCGCTGATTCTGTTTGCGCAGCTCGCGGCTTGCGGCCAGCAAGCGTTGTTCGGTGCCCGTCAGCGACCGCGTCCCAGTGATGCCCTGTTCGACGATCGTCAAATCAGCAGCGTCCAGCGGCGCGCCGGTGTTCTGATCGGCCCAATCGATTGACCGATGATCCAGAATCCGTCTGGCGCGCTGGCCGGGCTTGTCGGAATGATCGAACTGTTCGCGCACCAGCGGTGCGAGCGTGTCGTGTGCGAGCCGAGTGACCTTCTCATCCGCGCCATTCTCCCCGGCCCCAGACGTCACGGTCAGCAGATACAGGTCCTGACACTGCTGCAGGAAACCATTGAGCTGGTCACCGAGATGTGCATACTGCTGGCGTAGCTGCGGCAAGGTCTGCTGGTTCGCAGTCCCCAGTGGCGTTGTGTGTAGTGCGACAAGATCGAGCAGCAGGCCCGATTCAACAGCCTCCGGATACTGCTTGGCGAACTCTCCGATCTGCTGATTCAGGAAGTCCCGCAGCAGAATCCCATCGCGTTTAAGTTGCCGGTACAGGTCCGCCGTGAACTGCGGCCGTTCGTAGTTGATGGCAGTTGCCTTGGTCCACAGCTTGGTCAGCAGGATTTGCAGAGTCGGCGCGATGGCGGAATCGCGGTCATCGAGCAAGTCATCGGCAATGCTCTCCGCCAAACCGGGTTCAACGCTCAATCCGTACTGCCGCTGCAGACGCTCGCTTGCTGTCGGTCCGGTGATTGCTTCGAGAATGCCGCGCCGATCGAGTGGTTCCAGAAAGACCTTGCTGCGCGGCAGTTCGTACGATTCCAACACGGTCTCGACTTCAGCGAGCCACTCCTTGCGAAAACCAAGGACGAGCTTGCCCTGCGGTCGCGCGTCACTCCCCTGGAAGATGCCTCGAATCGAAGCGACGAACTCGCCGAGTTCGTCGTTCACTTCAGCAAGGGGGCGGGTGTAGCATTCTTCCACCTGATCCAGAAAGACAATCAGCGGTTTGCCAATCTGCCGTTCCTTCGTCTGCCATGCACGCTCAATCGCTTCGTCGACGGCTTCCGGCAGGAATGCGAGCTTGAGCGTGTCGAGTAATCCACCGGAGGTTCGCCGTAGATAGCGAACTTCAAAGTCGCGCTCTAAACGCGGGATCAGCCCGGCATCGAGCAGCGAACTCTTGCCCACTCCCGATTGGCCATAGAACAAGAGCAGCGGCGCACTGCGCGGAGCCGTGAGCCGATCATACAACTCGCGAATCT
>JAGQQB010000719.1 GCA_020426425.1 Planctomycetaceae bacterium
GGTGGCGGTCGCCCCTTCGGGCAGTTCGCCCTTCAATTCAAAGCCAACGACTTCGGGCAGCAGCATGTAGATCGGTTGACCGAGCATCACCGCCTCGGCCTCAATGCCCCCCACGCCCCAACCGACGACGCCCAAACCGTTGATCATTGTCGTGTGCGAATCGGTTCCGACGAGCGAGTCTGGAAACGCGACGCCGTTGCTGCTGAGCACGCCCGATGCGAGGTACTCCAGGTTCACCTGATGCACGATCCCGGTCGCTGGCGGGACGACGCGGAAGTTCTGAAACGCCTGCTGCCCCCACTTCAGGAATTGATACCGCTCCTGATTCCGCTCGAACTCGCGATCCAGATTCTCCTGCAGCGCCATGCCTGAGGCGAACGCATCCACCTGCACGCTGTGGTCAACCACGAGGTCGCACTGCACCAGCGGGTTGATCTTCTTCGGATCGCCCCCCATCCGGACCATGGCGGCTCGCAGTGCTGCGAGATCAACCACAGCCGGTACCCCAGTGAAGTCTTGGAGAACCACGCGGCCCGGCTTGAAGGGGATCTCCACTTCGCCGACATCGGTGGCGTTCCAGGCGGCGACGTTCTTGACGTCCTCCTGCGACACAATGAAGTCGTCGCAGTTCCGCAAACAGGCTTCCACCAGCACGCGAATCGAGAAGGGGAGGGCGTCCATCTCCCCCAGTCCCTGCTCTGTCAGTTTCTGAATCCGATGAATCGTGAACTCACCAGCAGCAGTCGAGATCTTCGCCTCAGCACCAAACGGATTCGCAGCAGCCATAACATCCTCAAATCACAGTTGTTCCAGACAGCACGCGGTCTTCGAGGTCCGTACAAACCGTCCCCCAATTCTTCCACCGCAGCAGACAGGATAGTCAATGCTCAGTCAGTGGAGTAGGGGACCGAGGCGAGTTTGTTTTGCCGAACAAGGACTGCTCCGCCTCAAGAAGCTGTGCGCCAAACTGGCTCACCTTGGCGACCCCGCCCGACAACTGTGAACGCAGACGGAACCGCATGTCCGGTGGTGCGGGGAGGGTCGTCCGCAAGGATGGCCCTTACCCGATTCGCCGTCAATCTATGGTGACGCCTGCCATCCGCCAAAACACGATATCCGAAAGGACACGGATTCCGTAATCCCTTGCCTTCTTGGCTTTGCCAGATTGCGTATTTGGATCGGCAACAACAAGTATATCGAGTTTCTTCGTGACGTTGCTTGCGACGACCATTCCCATTTTCTTTGCAAGCGCCTCGGCCATGTCCCGCGTGATCGGTTCCCCATCAATCGTGGATTGAAGCTGACCGGTAAAACAAACGCTTTGCCCGGAAAGTGCATTGTCGTA
>JAGQQB010000720.1 GCA_020426425.1 Planctomycetaceae bacterium
GTACAAGTCGAATCTCGTCGACATTCTCATTGGTGCCGTCTTTAAGCCCGGCGTCGCGGACATATTCGAGGCCATGGGCGACATCGCTCCCCCTGATGATCGTCTTGTTTCGGCAGAGGCGTAACGGCGACGGAGTCACGCTGGGGGGAGCGGCACGACAACGCCGTTCTCCTTGTTTGGATCGCTGAGCATCCTCGCTTCGCGGTTTGCAGACGACTTGCTGGCTTGGCATGCAGCAGAGCTGACGAAGGGATCTTCGCTAGCGAGACCAGGTTCTCGATTTTGGGTGGCTGCGGCAACCGGCTCGAAATAGCGCTCCCGCACGTATGGGCCAATTACCGTTCCCCACTGTGCGGACGATGCTCTCACACCGATGGTCGTGATCGCACCGATCCGATCGTTCTGGCTGCGGCGAATGTGCGGACTGCAACGCCACGAAGCAGCACGTAAGACCAGAAAACTCAAGGGGGCCACGCTCCAGAAGCTACGGTTTCCCTGTGGTCCAACTTCACCCTGCGGCTCAACTAACTCAACCGTGGCACACTCGCGCTCAACCCTCTCAGCCCAGCGGTGAGTCACCCGACGATTTCTCAACCCCTTCGATTCCGATCACCTCGCAACCTGCTCCTGCAGGAGTCTTCTCATGGACAACGATCCCGCCGTTCGCAATCTGATGATCGTCGTCGGTCTGCTGCTTGGCGCCGGCGCGATGCTGATGAAGCACCAGCAATTGCAGACGCCCCCTGAGGATGACTGGTTTCGAGTACGTGTCGTCGAGCAACCAGGTGTGGTGGTGGTCAAGTTTGGAGCCGAATGGTGTCCGCCCTGCCGTGCAATGCATGCCACGCTCAATGAGCTGCGGCATCGCAAGGGAAGTCAACTCAAGATTGTTGAAATTGACATCGACAAGAAGCCGCATCTTGCTCAGCATTACGGAATTCGAAGCATTCCTCGCACGATGATCTTCGTGGATGGGCAGTACAAGACCGGGACTGGCGGTTCGATGCCGGTTCAGGAACTGGAACGTTTGGTGGCCCCCTATATCGAGAATCGTTTTGCGGCAGCCCAGTGATCAACAGGATACAGGCAGCATGAAGAAGAAAGTTGGCGGAGGCATTGTTGTCGCGGCAATCGTGTTGGGAGTTTTCCTGGGACAGTTCTGGAGATTACCCGGCCTGGGGCCCAACGACACCACCGCTCCACAACACAGCGAGAACGATCCAGCGCCACCACAGCCTCCCGAAACCGATGTCAACGTTCATGTGGAAATGCCATCGGATCCCGCAACACCAGGTGGCACTGGACTCTCTCCGAGTGAAACGCCTCCAGAACTGATTAACGTG
>JAGQQB010000721.1 GCA_020426425.1 Planctomycetaceae bacterium
GATGCATCGGCCCGGCAGTTCCTGATCAGCTGCCTGGGCTGCAGCGCCATCATCGATGCCCGGCTCCCCGTCTGTTCCGGCTGCGGACGCTGTCCCCAGTGCGGCACCATCCGGGGGCGGCACACCGCCGCATGCCCCGAGTGCGATACGCCGTACTGCACCTGTTGTGGTGTCTGTCGAGGCTGCGGCGCGGCACGGTTCAGCGAGATCGACACCGCTTGCGACTGCGGCCATCCGACCGATGCCGTCAGACTGCAAGAACTCATCGACCGCTGCCCGGTGGAACGTGCGGCTGATCGCATCGCGACCCAAACCCGCTGGGCGATTGTCGCGATTGTACTCACTGGTGTACTCGGCCTGGCGGCAGTGTTGGCGCTACGATGAAACGTTCTCGTTCATCACGCCAAATGCCACCAATCAGTCAATCCGAACCTCACCAGTCCGATAGCTGATGTAGAGTTCGTGCCCAATGAGCAGGCCGACTCCGAGCAACGGATGCTCACCGTGGTTAGCGACCACCTCGAGCTCACGTTCCTCACCGAACCAGTCAACCAGGCAGGCAAATCGCTGCAATGCAACTTCGGTCCCATCTGCCAAGACGGCCTTCAATGTTCCGACGCATGGAAGGTCCAACTCGTCAATCACGGATCGAGGCAGTACCAGATCGCCATTGAATCCGGTGTCGATCCAGGCATGCAGTTCACGGCGAGCAGCAACGTCCGATGGGCGAATCCTCACGGTCACCAACGCACGCCCATAGTCATCGACCCGCCCCCACCACATTGGCCGCCCCTATCCCAAGTGAATTGCCGCACGATGACCGATTCGAATTGAATGCGTCATGCGCCCGGGATGCACCTTCCGTGCTGCCTGGGTGGCCTCTCGCAAGGTCTTGCCCAGGAAATAGTCCCCAGACTCCGGTTCAATCGCCACGAAGTCATCGCGATGCGCGACTTCGAGCTGGTCACGCAGACGCCGCTCGTAAATCGCCTCGGATCTTGCGACAAACGCGTCGATCTCGTCCTGTGTCATTCTGTGCTCCCAATGATGACAATACGGCTATGATTCTAGGGCCGAAATCAGCGTTCCCTCAACAGCAATCGATCGTTCGGGCCAAAGATTCACGACGAATCGACTTCTGATGCCAAACCGCACTGGCACCGCCGTTACATCACCGGCAGCAGTGTCCCCACGCCGCCGTGGATGAGGCTGCTGATGGTTTCGCCGGGGAGCGGTCCCATGTTGAGTGGCGGGGCGAAGTCGGTCCCGATCGAAAGGGCGGCGAAGGCGTTCTGGGAGTTCAGGTCGAAGGTGGTCCAATCGTCCATGCC
>JAGQQB010000722.1 GCA_020426425.1 Planctomycetaceae bacterium
GGGGAGTTCCGCGATCTGTTTCAGGACCTGCTCAAACGGGGATTCGTCCGCGCCAGAGTCGATGGGGAGTTCGTCAACCTGGGTGATGATCTGGGCCTGAAGAAGCACTTCAAGCACACGATTGAGGTGGTCATCGATCGGCTCGTCGCCGGCAAAGGGGGACGGACGCGACTGGCGGAAGCGGTCGAACAGGCGATTCGGCTCAGTGGCGGAACGGTGTTGATTCAATCGATGTCGGCATCCTCAGAGGCTGCCGACTCCGTACCGGATGGTCCGCCGCCCCAAGCGTCGGGCGCTGCGGTGACTGCCGAAACCGAGCGGCTCTATTCCGCGCACTACGCCTGCGCGAAATGCAACTTGTCGTTCGAACCGCCCTCACCGCAGTTGTTCAGCTTCAACAGTCCGCTGGGGATGTGCAAAGCCTGCACCGGGCTGGGAGCCCGGCACGACTTTCTGCTGGAGAGGCTGCTCGAAGACGAAACCAAATCGCTGTGGAAGGGGGCCCTCAATGTGCTGGGGCCGTTCAGCAAGATTGGTCGCTGGCGGAAACACATCTACAAGGGAGCGGCCCGCACCATCGAGAAGGCCACCGGGCTGATTGAAGACACCCTGCTCAAGATGAAGTGGTGCGAGCTTCCCGAACAGGCGCGGCAACTGTTCCTGTACGGCACCGGCGATCAGCACGTCACTTTCGCCTGGCGGCATGCAGGCGGCATGTGGAAACACGGGGGGAAGTGGGACGGAATTATTCCCGAGTTGCTCGATGAATACATCAAAGGCCGCAATCCGATGCGGCGGAAGCAACTTGAGAAATACATGGAGATCCGTACCTGTTCAAGTTGCGGCGGGACGCGACTCAACCCGCAGGCGCGGAGCGTGCGACTGCGATCGACGACGGCCGTGGGAGAAACGAGTCCATTGGGACTGAGCCTGCCGGAAGTCTGCGGATTGTCCATCGAAGATGCAGCGCAGTTCTTCACGGGAATTGAACTGGACGACACCCAGCGACTCATTGCCGAAGAAGCACTCAAGGAAATCCGGGGACGGCTTGGGTTCCTGGAACGCTGTGGCCTGAACTACCTCGCCCTGGATCGCTCAGCACCGACCCTCTCTGGCGGAGAGTCGCAACGGATTCGACTCGCGGGACAGATCGGTTCCGGACTTGTGGGGGTACTTTACATCCAAGCGAGGCCTCGCGGGCGGCAATGGAAATATGGCTGGTAGAGTCGACTGGCCTTGCTGCCCAGCCAAAATGCCCTTGGCCGTCCGCGGCGTAGACTTTCCAACCTTCAGCCGATGCCGTGCCGGGCAGGACGCAC
>JAGQQB010000723.1 GCA_020426425.1 Planctomycetaceae bacterium
GAAATCTACGACGCCGACATCGTCGCTCTGATCGACAACCGCACGCATCAGGCACCGCAGCAATGGAAAATCGTCGCCTTCCACACGTTTGGCGGGACGGGCACAATTCCAACCGCCACCATCGACATGCAACATGAAGATGGCCGCCGCGTGCAAGATGCCGCGACCGGCGACGGGCCGGTTGACGCCGCCTTCAAGTGCCTCGAACGTATCGTCGGTGTCAATGCCCGATTGCAGGAGTACACTGTTCGCAGTGTCTCGAAAGGGAAGGACGCGCTCGGCGAAGTCACGGTCCAGATCGACGTCGACGAGAAGACCTTCCATGGCAAGGGTGTGAGCACGGACATCATCGAGGCCAGTGCGCTGGCCTATCTGCAGGCGCTCAACAAGTCACTCACCAGCGATCGTGGCCGCTCGCAACATGCGCAGCATGGGATGTAGTGGGTAGGATCTAGGACTGAGGAACTAGGATCTAGAAGGTTTGCTAAGGGGCGTTGTGATGTCTATTGCGAGATTCTTGGTTGTCGTTGGCTGGCTGTTGGGCGGGACCGTTGGGTGGGCTGAGAATCCCATCGAACGGGAGAATCGGTTGCCGGGGGCTCGGGACTGGCAGTTAACCCGGGTGCGGGTTGATGCCGCCGGGTTTCGCTCGCCGTGGATTGAAGGGTACTGCTCGCGGCAGAGTGTCGGGGCGGGGGAGACGATCGACATCAAGGTGTCGACCAATCCACCGCTGCCGTTTCAGATCGAGTTCTTTCGCATGGGCTACTATGGCGGTCGCGGCGCGCGACTGATGCAGACCGTCGGTCCACTACAAGGCATCACCCAACCGACGCCATCGCCGGGCGAGAAGAATCTCCACGAATGCCGCTGGGAGACGAGCCATTCGCTGACGATCCCCGACGACTGGCTCAGCGGCGTGTATCTTGGCCGATTGACGACGTTGCCCGGTGATGAGGCCCCGTACTGGCAGAGCTATGTCATCTTCGTCGTGCGTGACGATCGACCGGCGGACATTCTGTTTCAGTGTTCCGAGAATACCTGGCAGGCGTACAACCGTTGGCCGGACAACTTCTCCATCTACACGCATCCCAAAGGGAATCAGGGACCGTGGGCGGATGTCAGTTTCGACCGGCCTTATGGTCGCGAAGCGCAGCACAACGGCGTCGTGAACGATCCGTTAACGGTCGGCTCCGGTGAGTTCCTCCCGTTCGAGTTCCCGCTCGCGTACTGGCTCGAACTGCATGGTTACGACGTGAGCTATTGCTGCAACAGTGACATGCTCACGCCTGATCGCGGTCTCAAGTGCAAGACG
>JAGQQB010000724.1 GCA_020426425.1 Planctomycetaceae bacterium
GCAGCGAATCCCCAACAAGGCCACTGACCGTTGCCAGTCGGCATGTTGTAACGTTTGTCGTAGCGAGGACTCATCTGGCGCGAGTTGACCCGCCTGCACCAAATTCGCATCAACGCGATCCAGCACCGCTTGCCCTGAGAGGCGTTCTCGCTGCTGTGAGCGAGTCGCGCGAATCAATTCCTGCAACGTCCCTCCCGCCACGAACTCCATATACAACAACCGCAGTTGCCGTTCTGGCAACAATCGCTGATCAAACACCCGCACGATGTTTTCATGATCGAGCTGCGCGAGCGTTTGCGGTTCGTCGTCATCGCGATTGGTGCCAACCTTCAGGGCAACGAGTCGCTGCATCGATTGCTGGCGCGCGAGAAACACGGTCCCGAACGCCCCCTGCCCCACCTGCAACAGGAGTTCGAAATCGTCAATGCAGTCGCCAACCTCCGGCATGTGCTGACTGCCGCAATCCTTGAGCACCGTGCTGCGTGCCACGGAGTCGTGCCCCAGCAGTTCGTGGAGCCGACTCGCCAGCTGTGGAAATCTCACCAGACAGTCGGCAGCGCCGACCTCATCGCCCAACAGGCTCCGAATCTGATACTCTTCGTGTAGCAGATCCAGTAGCATGTCGTCGCTGGGTTGCCAATCTGTGTGGCGCGCGATGTACTCTTCCAACAACAGCGGCGACTTCCCCAGCGTCCACCGCTGCTCCATGTCAACCTTGATCAGTTCCGTGAGCACTCGGTGACGAAATGCCACCGATCCTGCTGGCAGAAAACGAGACAACTCCGGCGGATCGATCGCCTCCTCCCAGTTGGCGACGAGACGGTCAATACAATCTGCCAGCGCTTCCCAAGCCTGGGTTTCGTTCAATGAAGAGTCGTCCGCCGGTGTCATAGGCCCACGAGAATCAGTTCAGTCAGATGGGAGATCAGGGCACGATGAATCCACTCGAAGAATCCTCCGCACATGATCCTCTGCTCGACCGCGTGCGGCAAGGCGATACCGCTGCATTTGGCGAATACCTGGAACGAGAACGCGAACGGCTGACAAAATATACCGCGACGCGACTTGGTGCCGCCTTGCGTGGGAAGCTGGAAGCGGCAGATGTTGTACAGGAAGTCTGCCTCGATGCCGTACGGAGTTTCAGTGCGATCGACTTCACCAACCAGCAACCGTTCGGCTGGTTGTGCCAGCTGGTGGAACGACGCGTCATCGATGCGCATCGTCGCTTCAACAATCAGAAACGTGGTGCGGCGGAAGTTCCCATTCAGGGGCAAGGTCAACCTGGCAAGGAAGATGGAT
>JAGQQB010000725.1 GCA_020426425.1 Planctomycetaceae bacterium
CGCCAGCACAGTCAAAATCGTCACGAACGATTCACACCGATTCCAATGCCCCGCTTCGGACGCGCGACCGGGAAATCGAGCAGGCAAAGCTCAAGGTGAGAGGGCATGCTGCAGCAGAGATGCGGTGTCGATTGAGTGACCCCGCGCGCCTGTTGGTGTCCCCTCACCCAGTGCTCAACCTCCTCGCTCGGTTCCCCTGGTATTGGCGACTCCCTCGCTGGCGACCTTGTGGACAACGTCGAAGGTTCGCACTCAGGGTGATCTGGAACGAGTCCATGCCCACCCCCCGCAAACCGAGTCGAGCCAAGTCGAGCCGCCCAGCGCGGCGCCGGCTGTTCGTCCCGTTGCTGAGCCTGGGGTTGTGTGCGGCGGTCGGTCTGTTCTTTGCCACCGCCTGGTTCCCCTCGCTCATGCCCGACCTGCAGGCGCAAACGGAATATGAATTTCCGCTGAGCGAACTGCGGGTGAATGAGCCACACGACTGGGTGCCGCGGAATCTGGTGTCGCGGGCTTTGCTCGATGCCGGACTGCCCAAGCGGGTCTCATTGCTGAAGCCGGAACTGGCCCGCGATCTCGCCGATGCATTCGCCCGTGAGCCATGGGTTCGTAACGTCGAACGAGTCCGGATCACCGGTGATCGGCGGATCACCGTTCAGTTGGAGTATCGGGTTCCGGTCGCCTTCATTCAATCTGGGGATGGGCTCTATCCGGTCGATGCTGATGGTGTTGTGCTGCCGCGAGAGGACTTCTCGGCTGCAGATGTTTCGCTATTGCCGCAGATTGAGAACATCGTGTCGCAGCCGCCGGTCCATCCCGGTCATGCTTGGCGCGATCCGCTCGTGACTGAGTCACTCAAGTTGGCGAAGTCATTGGTGCCACAGGGATCCTTGGATCCGTACTGGAAGCACTTCGAGTTGCAGTCGATCATTGCTCCCACTGTGGAAACTCCAGAAGGAACGCTGCCGCACCGGCTCACATTCGAGTTGAAGACGACCCATGGCAGTCGCATCGTATGGGGGCATCCTCCCGGTGGGGACGATCTCGAACCGACGGTGGCTCAGAAGCTGGGCCGGTTGGAGCAGTACCTCGATCAGTTTGGTGCGTTCGACCGTCCGCGCGGGCCGTGCCGCATCGATATTCGCCACTTCGAAGCAATCTCACTACAACCGCTCGACGGCGGACGCTGGCAGTAGCGTCGTGCGTCGAGCAGTGGTGAGGATTCTCCAACATCCCTCCCTGTGGTCCTGTTCCCCTTGACGGACGACGTTACACTCTGCGGCAATTCGCGGCTTGAG
>JAGQQB010000726.1 GCA_020426425.1 Planctomycetaceae bacterium
TCGATCTCCCTTCCGCTCGCGAAGCGGTCGTGTTTGCGCATAGGCGAGGAGGCATATTCGCGAGTTTGGGGATACGACGTGATCGAGAACTGCAATTGGTTGCGCAACACGTGATGTCGTTGTGGAAACACCCTGTGGAATCGCGTGCGAACAACGAGTGTCATATAGGCATGGGAGAACCGTCACTGCTTGAACGCGTGGCAATGGAGACAGTCGGTCGCTGCGGCGAAGATTTCGAAGTGGATCGAATTATCAGCATTGCCTTCAAGAAACCACTGTCGACAACTGAGGACACTGACGAGTTTGGTGCGCCAGTGGATCCGGCGAAACGTGTCGCCGAGCATGCATTGATCTATGCGATGTATGAACGCGAGCGAAACGCGCCAGCGATGTTCCAAGGACAACGAACGCTCGACATCCTCACGGACCGCGTCAAGTCCAATTTTGGGGGCACTCAGCGCATGGCACTCGTCGTGCTCGACCAACTCGACGATGGGCGCCTCACTGCCGCTCGCGTCCTGCCCTTCCTGAAGCATCCCGATGTGTCTGTCTCCCGTACAGCAGCGTGGGTGATTGGGCATCATCCGGAATGGGGACCGGATCTGGTTGAGCATTTTCGTGAGGCGTTGGCGGCGGTCGAACCAGGGGCGGGGAGCGAAGCCGAGCGGGAGCGGCTCACCGAACAACTCGCCCGGCTGGCGCAGTCCGAGGCGATTCAACAGTTGCTGGCCGAGACAGCGGGATCAGGCGCCGAGACAGCGCAAGTTGTCGCGCTACGGGCGATGCAACAATCGGGACTCGCGGCGACACCGTCGGTGTGGCTGGACCGCGTGAGTGCGATGTTGCCGCAGGCGAGTGAGCCGGGACAGCTGGCGGCGGTTGACGCCATCGCCCAATGGAGGATGCCGAAAGAGGGGCACGCCGAACTGAAGGCCGCGCTCGTCACCGTCGCCGGGAACAAGGACAGTGCCGACACACTGCGACTCAAAGCCCTGCAGGTTGCCAGTCCGCTGGATGCGGTCGACATCGCACTGTTGCAGACGCTCGTCACTTGGACTCAAGCTGACCCTGAACTGGGACTGCGACGTGAAGCCGTGCAGGTGCTGGGACTGGCGAAGTTGCAACCGGCTCAGCAGGCGAGTCTGCTGCCCCTGCTGGGAGAACTGGGGCCGCTCGAACTCCCCCTGCTGCTGCCCGCCTTCCGCGATGGGGAGGTCGCACTGGGGAGCCAACTGGTCGAACGACTCGCCGACGCGCCGGGAGTGAAGGGGATTCGCGTCGATCAACT
>JAGQQB010000727.1 GCA_020426425.1 Planctomycetaceae bacterium
CACAAGCTTGTCGCCCAGAACCGATGGAGCGCTGTACCCGGTCCCGACGGTCTTCTCCCAAACTAGCGGCGGACCAGCGGGAGGCCATGTGGTGAGCAGATTCGTCTCGGTGGAGATCCCTGTTTCCGCCGGGCCGAGGAAGCGCGGCCAATCGGTGCCGGGACCTGCAACTGTCACGCCGTTCCCGAATGCGACTGGATCAAGGGCCGCTGGCGGATCAGATTGGGCTCGCGCGCAAGCGGACATGAATGCAGCGGCGAGACAGAAGAGTCGTGGCAATGACGATCGCTGCACGCAGGCAGTCATGTGTGCTTCGTGAACAAGCTTGGACAACATGGGATCGTGAGTTGTGAGAACTGGGGAACGCGGGAGTCCTCTCTTGCCGAGAGCTTCACAACCATACTGGCATTGTACTGAATCTGTCACAACACCAAGCGGAATATCCAGCGCGCGAGTACGTGCGTTGCAGGGAACCGTTGAGTCCCGGTCGCCATGCAACCTGCCGTGTCGCATCCCGTACGATGGCCTTCCAAGGCCGTCGACACATTCCAATCAACAAAACTGTCGGAACGCGATCGTACTTGGGCTTCGATGGCGTCGGCTAGCGGTTCTGCTGGGGGCTCGACGGCCTTGGAAGGCCATCGTACGTGACTGCCAGCCGGCGGCGTTCTCAATTCGGCGCCCGTTTCGATCGCCTAGCTCATCTCATGCCCGCCGGTCACCACCTCAAACCCGAGGTCGCGGATCATGGCGTAGTCTTCTTCGGGCGTTTGGCCCTTCGTGGTCAGGTAGTCACTCACGAACATCGAGTTCGCAGGATACAGGCCGAATGCCTGCATCGATCGCAGGTTGACTTCGCGGCCACCGGCGATTCGGATTTCGACATCGGGCAAGGCGAACCGCAACAGACAGAGAATGCGGAGACACTCGCGAGGATTCAGATCCCAGCGTTGCTCCAGTGGCGTTCCATCGATGGAGTTGAGGAAGTTGACCGGGACCGATTCAACTTTGAGCCCCTGCAGTTCGAAGACGGTGTCGAGCAAATCCTCCTGCGACTCGCCCATGCCAGCGATCAGGCCGCTGCAGATTTCCATGCCGGACTGGCGGACGACGTTGAGCGTATCGAGCCGATCCTGGTAGGTGTGGGTGGTGCAGACTTCTTCGTAATAGCGGCGACTGGTGTTGAGGTTGTGGTTGATCCGGTCAACACCAGCGGCTGCGAGACGCTCCGCCTGTTGCGGCTTCAGCAGGCCCAGGCACGCGCAGATGTGCAGCCCGAGTTCTT
>JAGQQB010000728.1 GCA_020426425.1 Planctomycetaceae bacterium
CACGTCGACCCTGAATTCGGAACCGGCGCAGTCAAAGTCACCCCGGCCCATGACCCGAACGACTACGCCTGCTACACGCGGAATCCGCATATCGGGATTATCAATATCCTGAATCCCGATGGCACGCTGAACGAGTACGGCCTGCAATGGGAAGGGATGGACCGACTCGCGGCCCGGACGCAAATCATCGAGAAGATGGGCGAACTCGGACACTTCGAAGGGGTCGAAGACCGGGTGATTCCGCTCAAGCACAGCGATCGTTCGAAGACGCCGGTCGAGCCGTATCTGTCGGACCAGTGGTTCGTGAAGATGGGGGACCACGACGATGGCAAGCCCGGCCTCGCCCAACTCGCGATGGATGCCGTCGAACAGAATCGCGTGCGGTTCTATCCATCGCGGTACGCGAAGACGTACCTCGATTGGCTGGGTGAGAAACGGGACTGGTGCATCTCAAGGCAACTGTGGTGGGGGCATCGGATTCCGGTTTGGATTGCCACACTGGACGTTGGTGGGACGTGGTCAAACGAGCAGGAATTCGCAGCTCATAAGAAGCGTAGTGACGAAGTTCGCGAGTCTGCCAAAAAGGAACTGTCAGAGTACCTGCTGGCTGCAGGAGTCAGCAGTGAGGACTTCACAATTGAATTGGACGTTGCCTCGATCAAATGTTGCGTAAGAAGTGAGCTGGCCGAAGCAGCAATCAATTCACTTGTTGAATTTAAGGAAAGCTTCCAGCCGAAGAAGGTGGAGGAAGGTTCACCGATTCCGACTGCACTAGACCGCGTGGAGGGATTTGAAAGCGCGACGCGCGACGCACTCAATTGCAGTAGTTTCTTTAATCTTCGACAAGACCCCGATGTCCTCGATACCTGGTTCTCTTCCGCTCTGTGGCCACATGCCACACTCGGCTGGCCCGACACCGCGCACAACCCGCCACTCAGCGCATCAAAGCCCGCCGACCGCGTCGGCGGGTCCGCAACCGGCACTGACCCGTCGACGCAGTCGACGGGCTTTGAGAACGAAGTCCTCGCAACGTTCTACCCGCACGAGCAGCCCGCCGACGGCAACCACTCGGTGCTGATCACGTCGCGTGACATCATTACGCTCTGGGTCGCCCGCATGGTGCTTACAGGGTTGTACAACATGGGGGACATTCCGTTCCGGCATGTGCATGTGCATCCGAAAATTCTCGATGGCTTCGGACAGACGATGTCGAAGTCGAAAGGGAATGGGGTCGATCCGGTCGATCTCATTGGCAAGTACGGGG